>JAKADF010000127.1 GCA_021820805.1 Bacillota bacterium | reverse complement strand
GCCCGAACGGAACGGGGAAAAGTACTCTCGCGTCGACGTTAATGGGCCATCCAAAATATAAAATCACGGGTGGAACCGTTACATTGGATGGAGAAGATCTCATCGAAAAAAGCGTGACTGAGCGGTCCCGTGCCGGGCTGTTCCTGGCTCTGCAACATCCACCTGAGGTGCCTGGGGTATCAAATATGAATTTTTTGCGTGCGGCTCTTAACGCGCATCGAACCAAGGAAAATGAAGTTTCAGCCATTCAGTTCGTTGCGCAGCTATTCCATAAGATGGTGAAACTGAATATGGGTACCGAGTTCGCTGAGCGCTATCTTAATGAAGGATTTTCGGGTGGTGAGAAGAAACGGAATGAAATTTTGCAATTGGCTGTTTTAGAACCACGCATTGCAATACTTGATGAAATTGATTCTGGGCTGGATATTGATGCATTAAAGATTGTCGCGGAAAACACGAATTCGTTACGCTCGCCTGATCGGGGCTTTTTGATTATTACTCACTATCAACGTCTCTTGCAATACATTGTTCCTGATTATGTTCATGTTATGATGCAAGGCCGTATTGTACGCTCTGGTGGAAAGGAATTGGCTCTCAAACTGGAGGCCTCGGGTTACGATTGGTTACGGAAAGAAATTGGGATTGAAGAACCGGTTGAAGTGAATGGTTTAGGGAGTGTTAAAGTATGAATCGCCAGATGGTAAGAACACCTTTGACAGATGAATTAGCACTGCGTTTTTCTGAGCCAAAATGGCTCTTGGATCAGAGGAAAACAGCTTTTACGATATATGAACAAATGCAATCACCTAAACTAGAATTGACGGACTTAACCCATCGTCCTTGGAATATTGGTTCCTTTCCAGTTGATGCATCATCTGAACAAAGCCACGTTTTGAATGCTCTTGCAACTACAGTAGAGCGCCCCGCAGTCTATGTGAAGGATGGTATTGTTATCAAGGTTTATTTACCGCCAGAACTAGCAGAACAGGGAGTTTGCTTCACTGATTTACACACAGCTTGTATCGATTATCCGGAACTTATAGAGCAGTACCTTGGTACAGTAGTTTCTAATGATGAAAGTAAGTGGGCAGCCTTTAATATGGCATTGTGGCATGGAGGAGTCTTCCTTTATGTACCGGAAAATGTGGTTGTCGAACAAGTATTCCAATTTGTATATCTAGAAACTGCTCGCGGAGGAGGTGCTATGCCGCGAGTTTTGATTGTTGGTGAAGCGAATTCCGAGTTCTCGTATGTCGAGCTATATTATGCAGAAAACGACCTTGTCAAAGGTATGGTTCACGCACCAGTTACGGAAGTAATTGCAGCAGAAAACGCAAAGATTAAGCTTACTTCTTTGCATCACGTCATGGAGGGGCCAACACATTATCTTACTTGCCGTGCAAGTGTAGAGCGCTCTGCGAATGTGGACTGGACCTACTGCACCATAGGCAATGGTTTTACGGTTGGCTTGGTAGAGAGCTATCTCAAAGGTGAAGGGTCACATTCAACTATTGAAGCCATTGATTTCGGCTATGGCCGCCAAAGAATGGATTTAACTGTGAGTATAGTACATGCCGGACAGTATTCGGAAAGTGAAACCAAGCTCGATGGTGTGCTTTGCGATCATGCAAACGCCGTTTACAGAAGTTCTACCCATATCCTCGACGGAGCGGTGTCGGCAGGCAGCGAGCAGATAGAGCGAGTCTTGCTTTTAGATAAAACGGTGCACGCTGAAGCTATTCCAATGCTTTTAATTGATGAGGACGATGTACAGCGTTGTGGTCACGGTGCGACTGTTGGCAAGATTGATCCCTTGCAAATTTATTACATGATGTCCCGCGGTATTCCTCGCCTCCAGGCAGAGAAGATGATTGTTTGGGGCCGCCTCCAGCAAACAATAGAAGCAATTCCGCTTCCAGAATTTCGAAATATTATGACTGCATTGATAGACGAATTACTATCGGCCTAGGTCGATTATTCGATATAAAGTTTGCAAAGGAGTATGGTTTTCATGACAAAATTAATGCCAGAACTAGAGGAGTATCGCTTTGGATTTCGGGATGAGCATAAAGCATTAGTCAAGTTTAGCAAAGGTTTGTCACCAGATGTTGTTAAGCGTGTATCCGAACAAAAAAATGAACCGGGCTGGATGACTGATTTTCGCTTAAAGTCTTTGGAAATTTTTTATTCGAAGCCGACGCCCACTTGGGGTGGTGATTTGTCGGGACTGAATTTTGATGATATTACATATTACGTCAAAGCCTCTGACAAAAGTGCAGAATCTTGGGATGAAGTACCAGACGAAATACGAAATACATTTGACAAAATTGGCCTGGAAGGAGCTGAGGAACGGCATAATTTAGGAGGCGTGGAGGCTCAGTATGAGTCAGAAGTGGTCTATCATTCGATTCGTACAGAACTTGCTCGGAGAGGAATTATTTTTACGGATACCGATTCTGCTTTGCGTGACCACCCGGAGATATTCAAGCAATATTTTGCAACGGTAATTCCGCCGGAAGATAATAAATTTGCAGCTCTGAACAGTGCCTTATGGAGTGGTGGCAGCTTTATCTATGTGCCAAAGGGTGTGACCTGTGACGTCCCGCTCCAGATGTATTTCCGCATCGGATCCGAAAAAATGGGACAGTTCGAACGGACGCTGATTATTGCGGATGACGACAGTTTTGTGCATTACATTGAAGGTTGCAGTGCATCGATGTACAGCAACTACTCGTTACACGACGCAGTTGTGGAAATTGTAGTCAACGATGGTGCGCGTGTACGCTACTCCACAATTCAGAACTGGGCATCTAACATTTATAATCTAGTAACTAAGCGTGCTTGTGCGAAGAGAAATGCAACAATGGAATGGGTGGATGGAAATATTGGTGCGTCACTAACCATGAAATATCCATCGGTCTATCTGATGGGTGCAGGCGCACGCGGATCGGTGTTATCGATTGCCGTCGCTGGAAAGGGTCAGCACCAGGACACCGGTGCCAAAATGGTTCATATGGCACCCAATACCACTTCCACGATTGTTTCGAAATCAATCAGTAAACAAGGTGGCAAGACGACTTATCGAGGCTTGGTCAGTCATGGACCGCAAGCGGTCAACTGCAAATCGAATGTCAAGTGTGACACTTTGATGATTGATCCAGGATCTAAATCAGATACGATTCCGCATAACAGAGCAATGAATGATGAAGTAGCAATGGAACACGAGGCTTCGGTTTCGAAAGTAAGTGAAGACCAATTGTTCTATCTAACTAGTCGCGGACTGTCAGAAGAAGAGGCTACACAGATGATTGTCATGGGCTTCATAGAGCCTTTTACCCGTGAATTGCCGATGGAATATGCTGTGGAAATGAATAAGTTGATTCAATTCGAGATGATTGGTTCGGTGGGTTAATCAAGCGAAATGAAGGCAAGAAAATTGGGTCAGTGTCAAGCCTCTATCCTAACTGAATAGGGGCTTGTTGTTTGACTTGCCTTGCTCCTTAATCACACCAAATGAATATGAGTTGTCATGAAATCGGAGTAAAGTATGAATGCTTCTTCTATCGACTTATACTTTTCCAAGTCTTCCTTTGAAGTTAGTTCTTCTTTAATGGAACTTGAACTGGCGAGTCCTTTCTCATACAACCACAAGTATCCTTGAATGCAAGAATCAATTGTCTTCCAAATCTCGTCTCCTTCGGCAATGTCTCCGCTTGCGGAGCCCTTGTACCGAATTAATTCCATATCCACGATGCGATAGATAATAGAACGCTCTTCATTCGATATAAACTTTCGCGATGAACTATCCGTGTTTATATTCAGGATTGACTCTAATTCTTTTCTTAACTTATCCATATCATAAAATCCTCTTTTTTAAAATTATATTTCATACAAGGTATTAAGCCAGGAAATAGTATCCATAATCATTAACTTCTCTATTTATTATAAAGGTACTCTACTCTTTTTTAAAATAGAAAATCCTCTGTTCCACACGAGGATTCTGGACATATACTCAGGGAAGATGGTCACTTTCGATAAAAATAAACTCGTCAGACACGCTTCAATATAGTTTTTACGGTTATAACATGTGACAACAACACTAACGAGACCCAGTTTTTTTGTGGCCAATTGACAGCCTCCTGTGTCTGACTTCATGCATCTCATTAGGATTTAAAGTATGGAAAGGTGACGGAGGGAGAGGCGGCTTTTATCTAACGGATAAAAGTGTTTATGAATCAAGAAACCAACCGTACGTATCGGTTGGTTTCTCTCATAAGGATATATCAACGAACCTTAGATCTATTTCGCAAAAATGAAATCGCCAATCTTCGCAATCGCCGGTTGAGACCAGACCCAACTTCCTGATGCTGTTTTTGCTGGGTTATAGAACACAAAAGCCCCTGGTACCATGTCGTCATGGTTAACTAATACATCGTTTGCAGCTTGAATGCTGCTTGCTGTTGGAGTCGTATAAATTTGTCCATTTGCAACGCATGTAAATTGATAGTGACCATTGATTACCTGGAAAAGCACGTCTTTTATGGTGCTTCCGTATGTTCCTGTTTCTAATCGATGAAGAATCACGTCTCCAACTGCAATTTGTGCGTCAAGAGGTTCTCCATCTGCTTCGGCGTGAATTGCATGTTCCATCCAATAAAGGTTTTGTTGGTAAATGTTTGTTGAGCTTTGGTTAAAATTCGTTTGAGCGGAGTTCATTGTACTTGATGGTATGTTTATTGTCGTTCCAATTATCAAATCTGCAGGGCTCAGCGTAGGGTTTGCCTTCGTGATACTTGTGACACTTGTATTATAACGTTGCGCGATTTTCCATAACGAGTCTCCAGAGTGGACAACATATGTACTTGAAGTTTGTCCTGCTGGAAGTTGTAATACAGTTCCTACCGACAAATCAGAAGGATTTACGGAAGGGTTTGCGGATTCGAGAGACTGAAGCGATACGTGATTAGATTGTGAAATGCTCCAAAAGGTTTGACTCGGCTGTACTGTAACGGTACTGGCGAATGCGGGTGAAGTTGCTAGACAAAAGAGCGACGCTGCTGAGATAGCTGATATTCCAAGATGTAATAGACGCACTAAGTTCGATATCCTCCCGTTATTGCCTCCGAGGTTAGTTGTCGGGTTCGGATGGCGAGACACCCGTCGCTTTAAGCGATTCACCCCAAGGTTTCGAACCGTGATTCCCCCGTACACTGAGTAATCTCAGTGATTCGGCCAGTATAATAAATAATTATACCATCGTGTCTATTCGCCGAAAGCCACAATTTTTTACAATGTTACAGAGAAAGAGCAAAAAGAAGTCCAGATAAAAGCACCAGTATCGTTATCGTAGTCCATCCAAGCACATTCATCCATGTTTTATTCGTATATTTACCCATGATTTCTTTGTTGTTAACAAGCAGCATCATACAGATGAGAACAATGGGCAACAGGATGCCATTCACTTGTTGAGACCAGAGCGTAATCGTGATAAGTGGAGCATGGGGTGTTAAAATGATTCCAGCGCCAAGAACGAGAATGATTGTGTAAAGAACATAGAATTGCGGTGCTTCTTTCCACTTGCGTTCAATTCCAGCTTCAAATCCGAAAGCTTCGCACACATAGAAAGCAGTCGCTACCGGAAGGATTGTCGCCGAAAACACGGAAGCCACAAAAAGGCCAAAAGCGAAGATCTGTGATGCCATAGCACCCGCAAGTGGTTTAAGCGCTAGTGCGGCATCCTTAGCGTCCGATATTTGTGTTCCGTGACCATTTACAAACAAGGTTGATCCACATGCGACCATAATAAAGAACGCAACCGCTACTGTTGCTACACACCCTACAATTACGTCAATTAAAGTGTATTTATAGTCCTCGATTCGGAGATTTTTCTCGATTACCGCTGATTGCATATAAAACTGCATCCATGGAGCAATTGTTGTACCAACTAAGCCTATTACAAGAGAAACTGAGCCAAGGTTCACAGGAAAGTGTGGATGAATCGTGGCGCTTCCAATAGCACCCCAGTCGGGTTTGCCTGCGAGTGCAGATACTATGTATGACAGTAGTGCTGCACTAAAAATGAGAAAAATCTTTTCAGCAACGCGGTATGAGCCTTTTACAACCAATATCCATACCGCAAACGCTGTAATCGGGATCGCAATATATTTACTAATTCCGAAAATCTGCATGCTTCCTGCCACACCAGCGAATTCTGTCATGGTATTACCGACGTCAGCAAGCAATAACCCAACGAAGATGAAAAAAGTAATTTTTACACCAGCGTTTTCCCTGATGAGGTCAGCAAGCCCTTTACCGGTGACGATTCCCATACGTGCATTCATTTCTTGGACAATCAGCAAGGCGATAAAAGCTGGAATCAAAGTCCAAATCATGTTATACCCGTATGTTGCACCTGCTACTGAATATGTCGTGATACCCCCAGCATCATTATCGACACTGCCAGTAATGATGCCAGGCCCAATAAGAGCAAAGAAGAATAATATCTGTTTCAAGAATGAACGACGTGATGACAATTGAATGCCTCCTAAAACCGTCCCTTACGAGTTCTTTTTAGATTGTGAATAACGTCATTAATGGTTACGACGCCGATTAACTTTTGTGCCTGGTCCACAACAGGAACGGCAAGAAGGTTATATTTTTCCACTATGTCAAAAAGGACTTCCGTATCGTCGGTATCTTTGACATAAACGACATTTCTATCAGTAAAACTGCCCAAAGTGTCCGACGGCCTAGCGATGATTAGGTCTCTAAGCGAGATCGTGCCAATCAATTGATTCGACCGATCAACGACATATAAATAGTACACTCTGTCTGCATCTGGTTTAATTCTGCGCAGTGACTCGATGACGTCAAGGGCCATTACTGACTGTCTAAATGACAGGTGGTCAGTGGTCATGACACTGCCTACTGTATCGTCCTTATATTGAAGCAGCGTTTGGATAGCGTCCGATGACCTTGGATGCATTGCACCAAGAATTTCGTTTGTAGTTTCCTCTTCCAGTTCTTCAATAATATCCGCAGCTTCATCTGGCGGTAACTTTTCAAGAATTGCAGCAGCTTCTTGAACGGTAAGTTGCTCCATGACAGAGACCTGAGCTTCAGTCTCTAGTTCCTCCAGAACGTCCAGCTTCGTTTCTTCATCGAGAGATGTAAAAATATCTAATTGTGATTTGGTGTTTAGATCCTCAAGTATATCCGCCAAATCAGAAGGATGCATGGTTGATAACTTTGACGAAACTTTGGACAAACGAATTCCATTTTGATCAAACCTAACCGCTTCAACTTCATCCCACAATAAAAGGTTGGATGGGATAGAGATATTAAAAGGCTTTAGTAGTTTTTTTGCTGGTTTTGCTACGCCAAGTCTCCTAAGTAAACCTTCAAATCCTACGTCTACTGCAACCACGTACGTTCCGCCTGACAGGGTTGCAAGCCGCACATCATTCACACGGACGAGTTTTCTGCCATCAATGTCGATTAGCTGCTTGTCTAAGACATGTTTTGCAACCATAAATGTGCTGTCTGTTTGGTATGAGAAGCGGGACGGATTGCTGCATACAATTCGGTATTGCGATTTCACTTTTTCTATATGAACGGCATCAAAAGAAACAAACCATGAATCGTGTCCATTGCGTATTCGTGCAGCAATAACTTTTGGACGGATCGCGTTCGCATCTACAACGAAATCCTTTAGTCGACCAATGAATTCATTAGTCGATAAGTAAACAAAATTGCCAAGAACACGACTCAAATAAAAGGTCGACCCAATTTTCATCGCGATCCTCCTTTTCTTATAGTGCTGACAGGAGCCATACTGTTTGTGGCTTAACGTACTCCATAATACTAAATGTTTGTTTAACCTTGAAGGACAATTGACTAAAAAGTGCAGTTTAACCAAGTTTGATTTGTGGACTCATGCGTTTACCGTGAACATCTTGAAGAATCGAAAGCTGTATTTTGGGATAGATCCAAATACTGCTAAACATGAACGAATACGGCAAAGCTAGTATCCTCTCATTGACTATAAGTTAACCTTTTAAATAATGTTTGCTCAAGTTTCGGAAAGTTATATACACAAAAATAATTTCCGATCTAATATATAGAATGTCTTTGTTATATCTCATCTTTGACAGTAAAAATGATATTCACAGGTGGACAACTGCGGTATACCGCGGTTTTTTAGCGTTTTAATGAGTATTTTATTTATGTATGTAGGTCAAACTTATCAACATGTTGATAACTATTT
>JAKADF010000126.1:5758-8270 GCA_021820805.1 Bacillota bacterium | reverse complement strand
AACAATTCCCCGTATGTTCGGTCAAGTGTTCGGTCAAGTTCTGGAGGCATACTGTACAAAATCCCATCTCCCGCCAGACGATTAGCGATCAACTTCTCCTCTTACGTTTAAAATTCCCTAAGACAAGCGGTAAAACCCAAACGGAAGGCCATAACGAAATGTATCGCTAATTCTGTTTAATTCATCCATTGTTTGAGAATCCACTTCGAATGAAGCCGCTTGTAAATTACTTTGTACTTGTTCGACTTTTGTTGCACCAACAATAATCGTCGATACAGCTCGTTGTTTAAGAAGCCATGCAAGTGAAAGAACTGCCGGCGTACAACCTAATTTATTTGCTAGTTCAGAAACTTGTCTGCCTAAAACCACATATTTTTCATCAAGGCGCTTAGCAAAATTAGGATCTTTTTCAGCACGTGAACCAGCAGGTATCGAATCCCTTGAAGAATACTTTCCTGTAAGTATTCCTCCTGCGAGTGGAAAATACGGAATAACTCCTACACCCTGGTCAAGGCAAACAGGTACAAGCTCCTGCTCTGGTGTTCGATCCGCCAGTGAATAGCACGGCTGGATTGAAATGTACCGTGAAAGTCCAAGTTTATCGCTGATACTAAGCACCTTCATTAATTCCCAAGCTGCATAATTAGAGGCACCAATGTAACGAACTTTTCCTTCGTGAACCAAATCGTCGAGCGTGCTTAAAGTTTCTTCAAGCGGTGTTTCTGGGTCAAATGTATGGATTTGATACACATCTATGTAGTCGGTTTTCAGCCGTTTGAGACTACCTTCAATTTCTTGGCGGATATGGTATCGGGAAGATCCTCGGCCGTTTGGGCCTTGATTACGAACAAGACCAACCTTCGTCGCTAAAACTACATTATGTCTTTTACCAACTAAGGCCTCACCAATGATTCGCTCCGATTCAGTGTCAGTGTAGATGTTTGCAGTGTCAATAAAGTTTACTCCAGCATCAATCACCTCGTGAACAATACGAATCGAGGTCTCTTTATCCGCACGCTTGCCAAAAGCATTTGTACCAAGTCCGATAGCAGACACTTTAAGTCCACTGCGTCCGAGTTTCCGATACTCCATATAAACTTAATCCCCTAACTCTTAGTGATTACCATGGCCTTCATGATGCGATGATGCTCATAACCTTGGCCATTACCATGATTTTCGTTGCCGTGTCCGTGTGATCCATTATCTTCAAAGTGAGTAGAAATTACACTAGATTTATATGTTTCGTGTGAGTTGTCATCAGTCTGTCCATCTTCGTGTTCATTTTTAGCAGCGTCTGAGAATGTGTTTGTAGAAGTCGGTGCAGATGACTCAGTTGATGCGGTTGACGGAGCTGACATTACAGGCACTGTTGATGTTGTCGGGCTTCACGAATCAATTACATCGTCTGCTTTTTTTGGACAACAAAATAGACCCTTAAAGGGTCTGCTACGACGAAGGACAACACACTTCTAGTGTGGCAACCCGGC
This sequence comes from Bacillota bacterium, assembly GCA_021820805.1. Next base: position 6,783 of record JAKADF010000126.1, on the reverse strand, counting down.
TATCATAGACTTACGTCCGTAGACCCGAAGCTTTGCGTCCCTGCATTTTTGCAAGTTTGCACTACTCAATTCGGAAAACTTACAAGTATCGTAACTTAACAGGTAGATTCGGTCAAGCGTTGGCATTTTGTGTTTTTTATACCAAACATAATAAACAAAAACGTATAAACGACTTTTTTGAACCAGATATTATATTGTTGACCATAAAAATGACAACATTCAATGTAGAACTCCAAATTGAATCGTTATAAATTCAGTGTTTTTTTGTTCTGCCCTCCAAATCCCCCCTTCACATATCGGTAAATAGGATTTAAAATTAACATATACACATTAGAAAGGTCGGATTTAAAATGAGCCAGCCTTCATCAATTCCACGTCCTTTAGTTCGAACGAACCAATGGTTTATCGTATTGGCTGTGTTACTCACATGGACTACAGGTGAGTACTGGATTCTGGGACTCCCACTTATTGCAGGCCTTTGTGGTATTTTCTTTGGCGTAAATCCGATTATGCGGATAGCAAAACTTTTTTTGCGTAAACCAATGATCGAATATATCCCTGAAGATCGGGAGCAGCAAAAATTCAACCAGATAATTGCGATTACATGTTTAGTTGGCGGCATCGCAGGATATGTACTACACTCTTACCTTCTTGCTTACATTTTTACTGCAATGGTCGGCTTAGCTGCTTTCATTGCGATTCTCGGGTTTTGCATCGGGTGCTTCATTCGATATCAATGGAAGCAATTTCGCTACCGCCAGAAGGTAAAACATTCATAAGAAGAAAGCTGTCTGAGTTTAGGCAACCGTATTTAAGTACGGTTGTTTTTTTTAATGGGGACAAAAAACTGTTAGCTTTTTGCTAAGCGGCAAAGTAAAATCATATGCTAGGCTCAATAACAACGTAGCAAAAAGACTATAATAACCCATTGTGCTAGAGGGCCCGGAAACCCGGGACCAAATGGATTCAACCGGAGAATGCATCGTGATCAACATAACGGTTCCCATTCAATTCACTGATTAAAT
>JAKADF010000126.1:0-5748 GCA_021820805.1 Bacillota bacterium | reverse complement strand
ACCGTGATCCCGTAACATTCTCGTTCTGCCCTCAAGATCCTTATCATTCGTTAAGCACATGCCACCTTCACCAGCAGTTATAATTGTATGCGGGCTGACACCAGCAATCACGCCAGCTGCCCAAATTCCTTCAATGCTTGTACGACCTTCTGAGGTCGCGGCAATTACCTTGCTTATTTCAGGTTCAGTTGCTGGTTTGGTATCTAATCCAACTTTTTCAGCAAGTTCAATTTTTTCACCTGTCGCAAAAATCACTGCTTTTGCTTCATATTCTCCAACACTAGACACAAGCTTAAAACCTGTCTGCTGTCGAATAATATCCGTAACCTCGGCTTTAATAATTTCAGCACCAAGCGCTTTAGCTTGATCTTTGCCTACTTCTAGCATTTCAGGCCCGTCTATATCAGCAACTCCATAATGATTTTTTATCCATGCGTACTGAGTCATACCGTCATCTGAATCCAGGACTATGGTCTGTTTTCCGGCTTTCGCAGTGAAGATTGCTGCACTTGCGCCCGCAGGACCAGCACCGATTATTGCAACATCATACATTAAAATCCATCTCCTTCAGAGTCAGGTGATTACAACACCCGCTGACTTAATCATACTACTGATAATTGTGAACAGCCACAAATGGCACTATACACCCCGCACAATTAAACAACATGCAACAATAAAAAAGCGCTTGAAGTTACCTTCAGCGCTAAAAGCAGAAATCTATCCAATTTCATTTTATATCTTATATTGGATTTTTACGCTTCGCCTTGTTTAATTGCTTCTATCTGAAGAGCTAGTTTAACTTCATCTCCAACGAGCACACCGCCAGTTTCAAGAGCAGCATTCCAAGTTAAACCAAAGTCCTTCCGGCTGAGTGACGCTGTTGCGCTGAAACCTGCACGTTCGTTGCCCCATGGGTCTTTTCCGGAACCTTCAAATTCAACACTGAAAGTAATCGGCTTCGTGACCCCATGAATAGTTACATCACCAGTTAGGGCATATTCCCCTTCGCCTTTACGCGTAACTTGCGTGCTCTTAAAAGTAATTTGGGGGAACTTTTCAACATCAAAGAAGTCTGCCGATTTCAAATGGCCGTCTCTTTGCTCATCTCTTGTATCAATACTATTAACATCAATTGAAAAACTGATATTTGCAGTAGTTAAATCTGCAGCATCAGCAACAACATCTGCATCAAACTTATGGAAACTGCCTCGAACATTTGCAATCATCATATGTTTAACTTTGAATTCAATTGCACTATGTGATGCATCAACTGTCCATTTATAACGTGTCACCTAAAATCCCTCCATGAATTGTCAGGGTTCTTAACCCAACATCAAACTTATATTTGTTGAACAAATTCGGACTTTATCTATAATATACACTTACATTTTGTAAATGTCTACTCAAAAATTAGATATATACGATTATATATGTATAAGACATTTTACGAAAATGACTTATCGTGTAAAACAGCTTCTCGCCTTTGCAAAACGCGTTGATACCAACTCAGAAAGGCACCCTCCAATTTTTTACGAATAACGCTTTCATCTAAAACCCCTGTATAAATGGTTTCTTGATCTGACCAATTACCCCAGTTTCCAATAAAGTTACTGACTTGCCTCCATTTTTGATCAGAAATCATAATTTCAACGTGACTAGACTCACACTTACTCGTTACGGAAAAGGATAAAGCACGATAATCAGGCACCTCTGAATCAATTAAAGAAAAACCCGGTGAAGAATCACTTGTTTGTTTGGTATTTAATAACTTTTGGTCACCATCAATAAAATCCTTACAAATCGCTTTTAAAATTGTGTTCAACTTTTTAACTGTTTCATTCGTTTTATCCATGACATTACGTTCTTCCTGTTCTTCGTTCAAAAAAATCATATTTTGTTCCTGACGCATTTGATGCATTTCGCTTTGTAAATCCATCAATATCACCTTCCAGGTATTAAAATTCACATTTTACGGTATTCGGTTGAGACCAAGATCTGTGTAATAAAACTGGAGAATACTCAAATAAGTACGTCTGCGTGCTGCCCAATACTGGGATCCCCATTGGGCCATTCTATCAGCACCGCGATACTCCCAATTTGGATTTCTAGGAATTCCAGCACGGTAGTCAAGCTCAATGATTTCTCCACTGGACGAAGTATATGCATATGGCCATAGCTCACGAATGGCTTGATTTGTTTCGAAAGTACCTGATTTATATTTAAATTCCTGAAAGTTCACCGTATTATCTACATCGAACGTTTGACCATCGATTGTTACCGGATGCATGGAATGAAACCAGCCAAACATTTTAATAGCCATTGCACCCGCACGCAGAGATTCCCTTTCCCAGGAAGGCATCCATTCATTTGGCAGGACGTCCTCGCAATATTCTTGAAAGCCGAGCGTTTGTACCCATAAAATTCTTCCCCGAGGGTCATTGTTTTCCCGAACCGCAACACGAATTACAGAAGGCATTTTTGTATTATAAATCGTGTGAACCTGGGCATAGGTTGGTTGAACACGAGTGCACAAACTAATTCCTATAACAATGCCGAATAGGACACCATTCCATTTGGATTTGTTCATACTACCTTACCCCTGCTTTAGATTCTGGACTCCATTGTGTCCTGCCTGGATCACTATTAATCGGCGCTTGCTTACTTAGCCCATATTGCTCTGCATAGTGATTCATCAAATCAACGATAGTGTGTCTGTGAAGATTCCCAAGCGATCTCGTTGGTTCATTCCTGGCTTTTCCATTGATCTGCCGAAGAATGATTGGTTGTACTGCTCCCTCGTGCACTGGCACTTCAAACGTAATGTCTTCGTTATAACCTTTCGCAACGCAGATTGTTGTAACAGTACCCAACTGTTTGACATCCTTAAACCTCGAATCTTGCTCCACTGTTAAAGCAGCGTCCCAAATTCCTTTCTGATTTGTCAGACCCGAGTTTAAAATTTTTCCGCTTTTATCGATAACAATAACTCGGGCGCCAGGAATCTCTTTTGAATCCTGCGATGCTACACGAAACTCAACCGAAGCTTTTATGGGTGCCGTACCAACTAAATTATGAGTCTGGGTTGTTGCTGAAACAGGCCCTATTTGTAAAAAGACGCAGGACATGACACCACAAGAAAACAAGACTGCTTTATTCTGCCAGAATGCCATAGAATGTCGTCACCTCACGGCGTATTATGCCACCAGTTTCTTGTATCTAGACACTCTTTTTCATTCCTTTGCACATATTCTGCAAGCCGGATTCCTGCAAAATAAAAAAGAGCACCAAAGAAGAGTAAGATGTTGCCGTACTCAAAGCCACTAAGAATGGCATACAGTGGGCAACGACGCAACTGATTGACCCACTCTGTAATCGATGGTTCTCGGACCTCCAACATGAGTTGATACGAACGAACAAGCCCGCAAGGTCAAAGGACTTTGGACCTCGACACGAAAAAGCAGAATTATGCAAAATACGGATTTTAGAGTTCAATCCTTCAATGGTCGACCAGTTATCACTATGTGGCAAGGAACAATATCAGGTACGCAGTCTGCAAATCCGAATCTCCCAGTAGGCAATCCTGAACCCGGCGCTCATTTTCGAATAATAAACCAGAATTATAAATTGATTAAGAAAATAACCGCAAAAAAAGATATATCAATAATTACTCCATCCAAGAAGTCGATCTTGCCACAGGTAAACTTATGTTCTGTTGGAATGTACTCTCCCATGTTGATCCTGCTGACTCAACGACCAGCACATGGTCTCATTCTTAAACTAGACTTTTAAAAAATGAATACAAAAGTAGACAAAACGTATTATCATGATCCAAATCTAATTGTTCCAACCCAAGGAAATGTTCAAAAATTAACGAATGGAAACCAACTTGTAGGATGGGGACAAGAACCATATCTCTCTGAATATAGGTTGACGGGTAATACGAAACTGAATCCCTCGTTAAATTGGTTATACGATATGCAGTTTCCTGGACAAAACATTTCTTATCGGGCGTTTAAGAATAAATGGATTGGTTTGCCACTTTCCCCACCCAGTATTGCTGTATATCGATTACGTAGGGATACTGCGGTTGTTTATACGTCATGGAATGGTTCAACCGAAACTGTTGCTTGGCAAGTACTTACTGGTCCAACCCACAGAAAACTGTCAGTGGTGGTTAGACGCACTCCTCGGCGTGGATTTGAGACGGCTATAAATGTACGCTCAATTGGACCGTATTTCCAAGTGAAAGCCTTGAATTCATCGGGACAGGTCATCGGCACATCACGGATAACAAAAGTCAAGTTTAGATAAATATTAATAAACCACAAGTCCATTAATTATATGGTAATGTCGCGCGCTCCCTCGTCGTTCCAGTTGATGCATATCCTCCTTATACCGCTGACCACAAATGGAAGGTTATCTGGAAAGAACGAGCTGTCTTGGTATTTGTATAAGTATGCTAGATGAAGTAGGCGGTTTTTCTAGAACAACTGGGCGCGTTCGTGCAATGAACACAACCTATATACACTCGCATACTCGTTAATAGCATGCTTATTGCGCTTATGGGGAGTCCAAGATGAAGGTTTTTTGAAGTCGTCAATCTGAATGGCGTGCCAAGCAGCACGCCATTTTACATGTCAATTACTGGTCCAGGTGACATTTTGAACTTTCTACTTCTCAACGGAACGTCTTAAAAGAAGAGGCACTCTCTTTTGGTTTTTCACTTTGAAATTATTGTAAAAATAAGCTTCTAAACGAAGCTGGTATTCCCGTATCGTACCGTAAAATTTCTCCTGTTACAGGATGGCGAAAAGAAAGAACACGTGCATGAAGCCCAAGCCTGTGCAGTGGATCAGTCTTCGACCCATAGCGTTTATCTCCAACAACACTATGGCCTATACTTTGCATATGGACTCGAATTTGATTTTTTCTACCTGTGTCAAGTTTAACCTCAAGTAACGAATACACTTGATTTGCCTGTAAAACTTTGTAATGTGTTGTGGACTTTAGCCCATCTCCCGGACGGTTGCTGACATACATCGTCCGTGTATTTGTTTCCTTTAGCCACGTTGTAATTGTTCCTGTTTCTGGCAATACATTACCTTCCACAACTGCAATGTAAAGTCGTTCCAGAACCGTTTCCCGCCAATTATTTTGCAGAGCCTCTTTAATCTCTTCACTTTTTGCAAACATCATGACACCAGAGGTATCCCTGTCTAAACGATGAACGATAAATATCCGGCTTTGTTTATTCATATCTCTGACGTGATCCATTAATAGTCGATACGCTGTACGTTCACTTTCCTTGTCTGAGGCAATAGAAAGCAGACCGGGCGGTTTGTCGATCACGATAATATGTGCATCCTCAAACAAAATTCTTACACCATACATCTCATTACGTTTTGCAGTATCTGCACTTTGAATTGTTACCTGTTGCCCAACTTGTAAGGGATGGTCATGCCTCGTTACGTTTTCTCCTTCTACAAGCACCTGACGATGTGTCAGGAGACCCTTGATTTTGTTGCGTCCTTTTTCGGGCATTTTAGCTAGTAAAAAAGGAAGCAAGGTTCCAGGTTCTGTGACAGTAAAGATTTTATTTTTCGTTCCAATCAGTCCATTCACATCATGCGTTATGCAGTTGCTGTATGAATTTGGAATTCGTCCGCATTAAAAACTTTACGAAAATAGAAAGAAGCTCTTGACTTTTTCAAAACACCACAACAATCGCCGAGAAGGCATCTGACTGCC
>JAKADF010000125.1 GCA_021820805.1 Bacillota bacterium | reverse complement strand
GCAGCAGATGCAGAATTTAATAAAGCTCACTTACCATCATTCAGTAAAGGGGTTCCTGCAAAACAATACATGTGTTTCTATCCATTTATTCGAACACCAGAGTGGTACCTGCTTCCTGCAGAAGAAAGAAATTCCATGCTCAAAGAACACGGCGATTTAGGCCGGGAATTTCCTGGCATTCTAACGAATGGGGTTCACGCATTTGGTCTCAGCGATTTTGAATGGTTATTATCTTTTGAAGTAGATAATCTTGAGATCTTGGCACCGATGGTTCGTAGACTGCGAGACGCAAAAGCACGTCTGTATACTAAGTACGAGTGGCCTTTCATCGTTGGGCGTTACTTTGAGTTGGCTGATGCATTAGAACGCTTATAATACAAAAATTTTTTCCATGAGTGAAAACAGATGGCGCATATCTCCACGCGGGTGGTGTGCGCCATTTGTTAAAAACTATAAATATGCATTATATTTCTGTACACTTAATTCACGTTTGAAAGGGCCTTATGTTTCGACTTTGCATATTTTGTCAAATGTTCAGTTATTTCATATCGCATGAATGGCGTAATCAAATAAATCCCGTTAAACATCGACAAGGCTTTATCAATCAACTTTTCTGCAATTTTTATCCCTTCAGAACACGCCTGATGCATTGGCACACATTCTAAGCGATGCAGAATTTCGTCCGGAATTGATATTCCAGGTACCTCATTGTGCAAAAAACGCGCATTTCTAGAACTAATTAAAGGCATAATTCCAATGAATATTGGTACATCTATCTCTTTTGAAACTTGATGCAGTTTCTCCATTTGGAATTCATCAAACACAGGTTGGGTCATTACAAAATCAGCACCGGCATCTATTTTTTTTCGTAACCGAAGTACTCCTTTTTCAGAACGTAAGAGATGCGGATTAAATGATGTGCCAATCACAAACCTAGCAGATTTTTTTAAAGCCCTCCCTGAGAATCCTACGCCTTCATTTAAACGCTTTACCATTTTTGTTAACTCAATCGACGGAACATCATAAACAGACGTTGCACCTGGAAGGTCTCCGTATTTCGATGGATCACCCGTAATCAAAAGAATATTTCGAATACCAAGGACCTCGAGGCCCATTAAATGGGACTGCTGTCCAATTAAATTTCTATCTCGGCAAGCTACGTGTACAAGAGGCTCAATATGATTTAATTTTAGCAGTGTTGCCATTGCCAAGTTGCTTACCCGAACAGTTGCGAGTGAATTGTCAGCAATCGTGATATAGTCAGCACCAGCTCCTTTTAGCTTACTGGCACCTGAAAGGAATGGACTACAATCTAATGTTTTAGGCGGATCTAACTCAACGATTACTGTAACACTGTCCTTCACTTGCTCGACCAAGCTTTTGGAATCAGAGGAAAATCGTTTCGGTAATTTATCGTTTACAGTCTCTCCTTCTCGAGACCTTAAAATAATAGGGCTATTGAATTCATTATTTCTGTTATGTCCGTCACTTTTAACAATCAAATTGCCGACTTCAGTATTTTCGTTGTCTTTCTCAATTTGTAATCTAGCTTCACGGATATGGGCGGGCGTTGTGCCGCAACAACCTCCAACCCACGATATTCCTGTTTCAAGCAACTGCAAAGCAATACTAGCAAAATATTGTTCAGACCCCGTATAAGCATAACTCCCGTCTACCATGTGCAACAATCCTGCATTTGGAACAGCCGAATAAGCTGCACCTGGCAAAAGAGAAATATGCTCGAAAGAACGCAAGATGCCGCTTGGGCCAAGCTTGCAATTCAAACCAACGACGGACGCCCCTGCATCAAGCAGCGCCTGAAAAGCAACGTGCAAGGGAACGCCATCTCGGGTTACTCCAAATTCCTCCGGTGCCAAATTTGCAATAATCGGTTTATTAGTAAGTTCCTTTACAACTTGTATTGCTAATAATATTTCCTCTAAATCTGGAAATGTTTCTAGCAAAATACCTTGAATTGGCTCTTTAAGTAATGCCGTGGCCTGTTCAGTAAATTCAAAGCGTAACTCACGTTGCTTTGTGGGATCCAAGGGAGATCCCAACATCTGTACACCAAGTATCGATCCGATTGTGCCATAAACTGCAGCATTTCCCCGTGCTGACTCAAGTGCAATTTGTGCACCTGCTCGATTAATTTTCTCTACTTCACTTTCCTGCCCAAATCGGGCAAGACCGCGTCGGTGTGCACTGTAGGTATTGGTTTGAATTACATTCGCACCCGCCGCAATATACGCTTGATGCACTTCTTTGACACGGTTTGAATGAGATATATTTAGTGCTTCTGAGCATGATCTTATCGATACACCAGACTGATGAAGAAATGTGGCCATAGCACCATCTGACAGAATAATTTGTTGCCCGCGCCAAATTATAGGATCTACGTCCCCCAGCAAACGCTTGCTTAACTGTTCTTCCATTTTGACTAACCTCCGGCTTTTTGCTCTCGGAAGGGTGCCATCTAAAAGAAAAACGCCCTATGCGGGCGTCACGTTCCGTGGTCCCCTCATCTTTCGGAGCAGTGTTGTCTCCGCTGGAATTGGCACCATACGTCCATATTGAACGCCGGTTGCCGGGCTTCATCGGGCCAGTCCCTCTGCCGCTCTGGATAAGAGATACATCCTATGAATTTTCGCTTAGTATACAATAACAATTTCTGAATTGCTATAGTTAGATGAAAAATAAAAACTTACAATGCTTTTACAAACCCTCCGTCAACAAGGGTTAATTGACCTGTAATATAACCATTTGCCTCTGAGCCAAGAAAAACAGCTAAATTTGCAAATTCCTCTGGTGTTCCATATCGCTGCATAGGGATTTGACATTCAGAGTGATGCCGGATCTCTTCGAGCGTAAGACCTGCTGCATTCGCTTTTAAAGTATCTAACTGGCGGACACGGTCAGTCGATATTCTCCCTGCGCCAATTGCGTTAACTAAGATTCCATGTTGGCCAAGTTCAAGTGCTAAAGATTTTGACAACCCCGCTACTGCAGTTCGAAATGTATTTGACAAAATTAGGTTCTCGATTGGCTGTTTCATTGAAGAAGAAGTAAAGTTTACGATTCTGCCCCATTTTTTATCAATCATATCTGGAATTGCAAGTTTACATGCTCTAACAACGCTCATTAAACTCAGCTGAAACGCAAGATTCCATCCTTCTTCGTCAGTCGAAAGAAAATCACCCGCAGGAGGGCCGCCAGCATTATTAATCAGAACATCTACTGTTCCAAAAGTTTCACTTGTTTTTTCGAACAAAGCTTTAATTTGTGCAAAATCAGATACGTCAGCCACAAACCAAGAAACGTTTTTATTGTTTGTTTCAGACTGAATTTTCTCTAACGCAGTTATCAGTTGTTCTTCACTGCGACTTGACAACATCACATTAGCGCCCTCTTTTGCATAAGCCATAGCCGTTGCAAAACCTAACCCCTTACTTGCCGCTGAGACGAATACATTTTTTCCATCCAAACCCAGTAGCATATAACTTATACCTCCCGCTCTAACGCCATTACATTCTGGTTAAACTCTGAATAATTCTTTTCAACTGTTACCGTTCGTATGTAACAACAAACACCCGTCTTATTGTACAGTATTAAGCTCTATTTTGACCAAGAATTTCAGTCAATTTAACATTGACAAACAATAAAATCTCAGCTATTGTTAGCACAGTCAATCTAGTTTGAAAGTTATGATTTATCTTTTTTCATTTTGTTATAGCATTTAAACAACTAAATATTTTCTTATCGAGAGATGGTGGAGGGACTGGCCCTATGAAGCCCGGCAACCGGCGTACGATGCGCGGTGCTAAATCCTGCAGGAGTATTCCTGGGAGATAAGGAGATGACGAGTGCGTCTTCGTTGTAAAGGTCCTTCTCTCAAAGAAGGACCTTTTTGCGCAGGTTGTACAACTGCAAATCGATGAGAAATAAAGTATTTTAAACCAGAAAGGTGAGATGATTTGTGTCTATTATCAGCAGTAATCTCGGATATCCGCGCATTGGTGAACGCCGTGAATGGAAAACTGCTCTCGAGTCCTATTGGAAAAAGAAAACGAGTGAGCAGGAACTCCTTGAAACAACACGGCAGTTGCGATTAGGAAATTTGAGGAAACAAATTTCTTCGGGTATAGATCTTATTCCAGTTGGTGATTTCACACTTTATGACCATATCTTAGACACCTCAGTGATGTTTGGCATCATTCCAAAACGGTTCGGAACATTTGACGGACCAATACCACTTGATGTCTATTTTGCTATGGCCAGAGGAAATAAGGATGCCCATGCATGTGAAATGACAAAATGGTTTAATACAAACTATCACTACATTGTGCCTGAGTTTGATGACGTTACCCCTCGTCTTACCCACAATCGCTTATTAACGGCATATGAAGAAGCTAAGTCAGAGTTCGGAATTACTGCAAAGCCTGTTGTTACAGGCCCAGTAAGTCTAGTCCGCTTAGCTAAAGAATACGGAACAAGGACTGCAGAAGAGCGAGTTTTAGAGCTCCTGCCTCTCTACGAAAAAGTGTTCAAGGAACTAGAAGATGCAGGTGTAGAGTGGGTACAAGTTGACGAACCTACATTCGTTTTGCCAGACGGCAGCATTGGTAAAGATTTGTTATTTAAGGTGTATCAAGCTTTGAATGCAGCAGCACCAAACTTAAAAATTATAGTACAAACCTATTTCGCCTCTGTGGAAGATTATGAATCTGTAATTAAATTACCTGTACAAGGTATAGGTCTTGATTTTGTCCATGGCTATTCATATCAGATTGCATCATTAAAAAAGTACGGATTCCCAAAGGACAAAGTACTTGCCGCAGGCATAATCGATGGACGAAATGTTTGGCGTGCTGACTTAAATAAAAAGCTTGATTTAGTTGCACAAATTAAAGAACTAGCATCTGGTGCTGATCTTCATGTCCAACCATCATGCAGCTTACTGCACGTACCGGTAAATACTCAGAAAGAAACTCATTTAGATGAAGTTGTCCGACTGGGACTCGCATTTGCTGATGAAAAGTTGCAGGAGATAGTCACAATTACCAGCTGTGCACAAAACGGTACCAGTGAGGAGCAACAGAAAGTTCAATTAAGCAGCAGTGCTGTGTCGGCACTGTCAGCGTCACCTGCACGTAATAAAGCTGCTGTTTTGCAAGGTATTGTTGAACTCAAAAAACAATCTTCCAGTCGTGGAGCAGAAATTAGAGAACGCCAGCGGATCCATAAGCAAACTTGGAAACTTCCTGTTTTACCAACGACAACAATAGGCAGCTTCCCTCAAACGGGAGAAGTACGCTCAGCGCGTCGACGCTTCCGCAGCAATGAATGGTCACGTGAGCAATATGAATCCTTTATTCAAAATGAAATTGCAAACTGGATTCAGATTCAAGAAGAGCTAGGTCTTGATGTTTTAGTCCATGGTGAATTCGAACGCACAGACATGGTTGAATTCTTCGGAGAGAAATTAGAAGGCTTTGTTATCACAAAAAATGGTTGGGTTCAATCATACGGATCACGATGCGTCAAACCGCCTCTTCTGTTCGGAGATGTAGAATTTGTCGAGCCAATGACTGTAAAGGAGAGTGTTTTTGCACAGTCACTAACGAACAAACCTGTTAAAGGAATTTTGACAGGACCTGTCACGATATTAAACTGGTCATTTGTTCGTGATGACATTCCTCGCGCGGATGTTGCTTATCAACTAGCACTGGCCCTGCGCAAAGAAGTTGAAGCCCTTGAGACGGTTGGTATTCGAATGATTCAGGTCGATGAACCCGCCTTACGGGAAGGTTTGCCTCTCAAACCAGCAGAAAGACCGGAATATTTACGATGGGCAGTCGAGGCATTCCGATACACAACCTGCACGGTAAAAAATGAAACTCAAATTCATACCCATATGTGTTACTGCGAGTTTAGCGACATTATTGATGACATAGAGCGCCTCGACGCGGATGTCATTTCACTTGAAACTTCTCGCAGTCACGGTGAATTGTTCCATACATTTGAAAATCATCAATACAGAGGCGGTATAGGCCTTGGTGTATACGACATTCACAGTCCTCGAACGCCTTCAGTAGAAGAAATTGAAAAAGGTATAGCTAACGCACTTGAAAGGCTTAGTGTCGATATCTGTTGGGTCAATCCGGATTGCGGCCTCAAGACACGAAGCAAGGATGAAACTATTCCTGCACTACAAAATATGATTTTAGCAACAAAACGCGTTCGGGAAAAACTCCCTAAACACCAAAATGCATAGTTCTAAAAATTTTATATGAGTTTTTAAAAAAGGAGAGGCCCGCTTCAACAGGTCTCTCCTTTTTTCGTGGGAAATATGGCTCTACCTTACTTCGAATGCCTTCCCAAGTGGGGTACATTCGCCCTATGATACTGTTTCCACGGAATCGGTGTAATCGCTGCATTGTCAAACGCCTTCATATGCTCATTTACAATTGACTCATACACTTGATTCGCACGAAGCGCCCCCGTAAACGTGAATGCATCGTTGTGGTTCTCAGTATGCTGGTTTGACACGTAGGCCACCTCCCAATCATGGTTTACCCATGTTGAAACGGTAACATACGGAATATGCAGCAAATCTTTAGCCAGATACAAACAGTATTAATAAGAGAGACGATCCCACAGCCAATTGCGAAGGTCGCTAATAGGTACACGGTGCTGCTCCATAGAATCTCTCTCTCGAATCGTTACACACTTATCTTCTTCAGATTGAAAATCATATGTTACACAAAATGGCGTTCCAATCTCATCATGTCGTCGATAACGCTTGCCAATCGAACCGGATTCGTCGTAATCAACATTGAATACACCGATGAGATTAGTAAACACTGCTTTCGCACCATCAGAAAGTTTCTTAGATAACGGGAAAACTGCCGCTTTAAACGGCGCAAGCGCTGGATGCAGATGCAGGACGGTACGCACATCCCCTTCCCCAACCTCCTGCTCCTCATATGCGTCAGCTAGAATCGCAAGAGTCAATCGGTCAACACCAATAGAAGGCTCAATACAGTATGGAATAAAAGGCTCTTTACCTTCGACAGATACAAGAAAATCTTCTGTAGAATAAGCGCCATGCTGCGTCAGATCATAATTTGTTCTATCTGCCACACCCAGCAATTCCCCCCATCCAAACGGGAATTGATATTCTATGTCAGTGGTCGCTGCACTGTAATGAGACAACTGCTCTTTTGCGTGATCTCTTAATCGGATATTTTCATTTCGTATACCAATGGACAAAAGCCAGTCATAGCAAAATTGCCTCCAGTATCCAAACCATTCAAGGTCTGTTCCTGGTTCGCAGAAAAATTCAATCTCCATCTGTTCAAACTCACGTGTTCTAAAGGTAAAGTTTCCTGGTGTAATTTCATTACGAAAGCTCTTTCCGATTTGACCAATACCAAACGGCAACTTTTTGCGCATTGTTCTTTCTACATTTCGGAAATTGACAAAAATTCCTTGGGCTGTTTCAGGACGAAGAAAAATTTCATTCGAAGCTTCCTCAGTAACACCCTGGTGCGTTTTGAACATCATATTAAATTGACGAATAGACGTAAAATCTGCTTTTCCACATTCTGGACAATGGACATCATATTTTACAAGAAGGTTTTCCATCTCTGAAAAAGGTAACCCGTCTACAACAATTTCTTCTCCTTTTTTACTAGCGGCCTCTTCAATCAATTTGTCTGCACGATGTCGTGCCTTGCAAGAACGGCAATCGACCATTGGATCATTAAAATTACCAACATGCCCAGACGCAACCCAAACCTGCCGATTCATTAAAATTGCACTGTCTAAACCAACGTTATATGGTGATTCTTGAATAAACTTTTTCCACCAAGCACGCTTAACATTATTCTTTAGTTCTGCACCAAGCGGGCCATAATCCCAAGTATTTGCTAATCCACCATAAACTTCAGAGCCTGGGAATACAAAGCCCCTGCGTTTTGCAAGCGATACAAGTTGTTCCATTGAAAATGACATATGTATGTAATCCTCCGTTCACTAGCGATAGGGCTATAATACTTTAATCCTTTGAATGAAGCAATTGTACACTTACATTTGAGATGTAAGCACGATAACTCGAAAATGGTCTGTAATATCGTGTATAATGGCCACGATTGCCAATTGGAATTTATGGAGGTTGTCGTCTGATAATGAATACTACCATAGAAGCCGTGTTCCTTGACATCGACGGTACCCTCTATTATAACGGTAGACTCGTACCAAGTGCAGTAAAAGCTGTTAAGGAACTACTTCAAAAAGATTTGGTTGTGACGATTTGTACAGGAAGGTCAGTCATTCATA
>JAKADF010000124.1 GCA_021820805.1 Bacillota bacterium | reverse complement strand
ATCTTCCCTGTTTTTTGCATGAACAAAGGAACTATAAAGCTTGATGCCATCTGTAAAAGGGAACACACACCTATTATGTCTCCAGCGACTAAAGGGCTTGCGCCAAGTTCAGATGCAAATGGAGCAAGCCATGTCGCTATCGCATAGTACAGCCCTGACTGTAATCCAAAAACCACCATATGGAACCAAGCCCGTTTGTTTTTCCAAGGTAAACTACTTCTCGATTCAATATGGTAGGTGCAGCTAGGTGAATATTTCGGTAGACGTGCTTCGACAAACGGGATCCAGAAAAATAAGGCAACGACCGTAAAAACAGCCCAAATTGAAAGTGCACCTGCCCATGAGCCGAGTACCCGTGCAGCAGGTACTGCGAATCCTGCACTGATAGCGGAGCCGATTCCAATACCACCTGTATATATACCAATTAAAACCGAAGAATGATTCGGAAAATATCGTTTTACGAATGCTGAAATAAGCGGTCCAGCGACAGCCATGCCGATTCCAGAAAGCACAGCAGTTAGAAGCAGACCCCATTTTTGAACGAGAATGATACGAAAGCCAATTGATACTCCAATTAGAACAATGCTAAGAGTCAGTGTACGTTCAATCCCCCACCTCGCACCTAGCTTCGCGGCTAACGGAGCAAAAATACCCATACAAAACACAGGTATCGATGTTAACAAACTAACCATCAAACCGCTCATATGGAGTGCCTGCTCAATCGTATCGAGTAATGGCGACAAAGAAGTAATGGCAGGCCGGAGAGTCACAGAGACAAAGAATAAAGTGACTACTAAAATGGCTGTATGCTGCAAAGGATTCTTTGCAGCCCATAGCGCGGGCGGAGTTTTCTGTGTAGACATATTTCTTGGCCTCCAAGTAAGTATACGATGTTTTATGCTATGCACAATTATTTACACTTTAGCTTTTTATCCCATGTAAGCCACTAAAAGTTTGAAAGAAAAAAACTGAAGAGGCAACCGCCTCTCCAGTTTAGCTTAGCATCATCGTGTTTATTTTTCGAAAGACCCTACTCGTTCTATTGCATTTATAACTGTATCTGCAATAAAATCGACTTGTTCATCAGTTACAATAAATGGAGGGCAAAGTGTTAACACATTGTTTTGATTTGGAACTGTATCTCCATTCTTTCCGATTATTACACCGCTCTTTTTACATTCACCAATGACTTTAGCCGCAAATTCCGGCTTTGCTGGTGTTTTGGACTCTTTGTCCGTAACAAGTTCAATGCCGGCCAAAAAGCCAAAGAAACGAAGATCGCCAACATGTGGGTTTTCTTGCAGTACCGAAAGTTTCTGTTGCAGCCGATGACCAAGCTGTGCAGCTCTTTCTACAATTCCTCTTTCTTCCATGATTTCAAGAGTTCTAACCGCAACTGCACACGAAACCGGATGGCCGCCAAATGTATTGACATGACGGAAATGAGCGTATTCTGCATCATCTTTAAACACATCAAATATTTCAGCTCGAACAGCTGTTGCGGAGAGAGGTAAGTATCCGCTTGTTATTCCTTTTGCCATTGTTACAATATCCGGTTTTATGCCGTAATTCTGAAAACCAAAATTCTTTCCAGAACGTCCAAATCCACAAATGACTTCATCCATAATTAACAGCACACCGTATTTATCACAAATTCGCCGAACTTCTTCAATATACCCAGGAGGTGGAACAATGACGCCTCCTCCAGTGATAACAGGTTCCATAATCACTGCAGCTACAGTTTCTGGAACTTCCCAATTGATGACTTGCTCATAATAA
Organism: Bacillota bacterium; assembly: GCA_021820805.1. Next base: position 6,619 of record JAKADF010000124.1, on the reverse strand, counting down.
GAAGCAAATGATTCAGGTGTTTGGCCGAATGGAAGTCGGTAACAATCCGGAGGTGGAACATGAATGAACCCAGGCGCTAGTGGCTCATACTTGTATTTTCGAATAAATTGGCCCGTTGCTGCAAGGGCAGCAGCTGAGTTACCATGGTACGCACGATAACGCGAAATAATTTTCCATCTTGAAGGCTCTCCATTTTGGGTATGAAACTGTCTAGCAATTTTAAATGCCGTTTCATTTGCCTCTGAACCGCTGTTTGAATAAAAAATGCGATAATTCCCGCCTAGCCATTGGTTCAACTTTTCACCAAGCTTGATAGCAGGCTTATGACTATGGCTAAGGGGATAGAAAGGCATGTCCGACATTTGATTAAATGCTGCCTGTGCCAGTTCTTTTTCAGAGTATCCTAAATTCACACACCAAAGTCCTGACATTGCATCCAAATATCGATTTCCATCTTCATCAAAGATATATGGACCCTCGCCATGGCTGACAATCATTGCGTTTTGGCTGGCCTTATATGGCATCATATGGTGCCATACATACTGGCTGTCTTTTTCTCGCCACTCCTCTTTAGCAGAGGTATTACTCTCTTCTACTACTTTTCCCATACTAATCCCTCGTTTACTTTTAATTACTAAACTATGCATTCCAAATTAATAGAACGCTCTGACTATATAATACATGATTAGACATAAATTAAATTGTATATCGTAATCAATCCAGAAATATTTTTGCAGTTTCTGCATATAAACGCGCTGCTTCAACTAATTGATTGACCTCTACGTACTCGTCAATATGATGAGGGATATATCTATCACCTGCTCCAGTAGTCACAATAGGAATACCAGCCATATGCAGAAATGTACCGTCTGTCGCTCCAGGAACTCCGTTGTATATAGGATCCTTACCTGTCAATGAATGATAAGACTCAGAGATTGCATTTACAATTGGATCTTTCATATCAGTTTGGGTCCACGGCCTTTCTTCAATCACCTTCAGCTCGGCCTTAAAGTGTTTGTCTTTTGAAGCAAGGCTTTCCAGAATGGAGTCCATCTGCTCTTTTAACTTTTCATGCTTTTGTCCAGGTACCGTCCGGATATCGAGGGTCATCATACACTCTTCTGGCACAACATTAATCTGAGGTTCTCCCATTACAGGACCTCTAACAATAGTTGGTGTGATGCTCGGCCAACCAAGCTGCGCGTGTTCCCCGAGACGGCTCTTTTCAGCTGCTTCGAGTTCGTCTAATGCTACAATAATCCGCGCCATTCGAGTGTTTGGATTGATACCTGTAAGCGGCATAGCTCCGTGAGCCATTTTACCGAAAGTCCGTACAACGGCACGCATTGCACCTTTTTGAGACACACAAATTTGATTATCTTCCGGTTCACAAATGACTGCTCCGTCTATCCCTTTTGCCCACCCACGCCGGATAAACTCTTTAATTCCAATCATCATTCCTTCTTCATCACAAGGAATACAAAGTACAATCTTTCCTCGAGGTAACCCGCCGCTCCGTAAAACGCCATGGACTGCGCTAATCGCTGCAGCAAGGTTCCCTTTAGTATCGCAAGACCCTCGTCCATAGATCCTGCCGTGCTCTATAACAGCCCCGAATGGATCATAAGACCAACTCGTTAAATCACCAGCTGTTACAACATCGGTATGGCCCTCGAACAAGATTGTTTTCCCAGGTCTTCCAGAATCGTATACTGCAATAATGTTTGGCCTCCCAGGTACAACCTCCTCATAGAAAACTGAAAGGCCTAAATTTCGCAGATAATCTTCTATATAACGAGCGACCTTCTCCTCATTAGCACCCAACACGTCTGGATTAAAGACACTCGGAATACGCACAAGGTTTTGGGTTAATTCAACTACTTCACGTTCATCCACATACTCCGTAATACGATTGTAAGACATGATTGTATCCTCCTATTTTTTTAAAATCATTGATAGATATCCTGATATGCGAGTAATCCGCCTGCCCCTGCCGCCTCCTTAACTGCTCGTACAACAGCTTTTTCTAATACATCAGCAGCTAAGGTTCCTATCATTGTGACGCTTGCGTTTATATCTCCTGTTGAAAGTGCGAATAAAGTATCACCGTCATGCATCGTGTGGACCGGGAAAATTGTTCGAGCTAAACCATCATGGGCCATTTGCGCCACTTTATTAGCCTCAGCTTTCGTAAGCTTGGCGTTTGTTGCTATAACACCAATCGTTGTATTCGTTCCTGGTTTTAAAAACTGCATTTGTTCATTTTGCAAAAGCAAAAGGCTGTCAAGAAGAGTTCCGTCTTCCGACCTCGCACCTGCAAGTACAATGCCCGTTTTTGGATCACGAACCTCCCCAACAGCATTCACTGCCACAATGGCACCTACTGTCACGCCGCTTTGAAGTGTCACCGATGCGGATCCAAGTCCACTTTTCATCGCATGCTCAAAACCTGCCAGTTTGCCTACCGTTGCTCCGCACCCTGCGCCAACGTTGCCTATGGCAACTGGTTCGCATGAGGCATTTTGTGCCGCCTTGTATCCCATTGATGCATCAGGCCTTATAGATGAAGAACCAATTGCCAGGTCAAATAAAACTGCCGCAGGAACAATTGGTACAATGCCTACTCCGACAAAAAGTCCACTCCCCTGCTCCTCTAGATATCGCATAACACCTGATGCCGCGTCCAAACCGTATGCACTACCACCAGACAAGCAGATAGCGTGAACTTGGTTCACTAGATTAACCGGATCAAGTAAATCCGTCTCACGCGTACCTGGTGCTGAACCACGCACATCAACTCCTGCAACAGCACCACTGCCGCATAGAATAACTGTGCATCCAGTTAATGCATCCTTATCTTGTGCGTGGCCAACCTTAATTCCGGGTACATCCACGATTGTGTCTAAACGTGTCATTTCGAAATCTCCTTGATATTTTCACTGTCATCTATGAGCCTGGATTTCCTGCGTGAAGAACCGAGTTTCAGCCAGGCCGTAACGACTGCAAGCGTGATAATAACGGAAACTACAGCTTCAGGCGTACCATTCACAAGTGCCACTGTTGCCGCAACTCCGACAGACATATATCCGCGTACAACAGCCATAAAAAGCACAAGGATTGTGTTCGTGATAGATCCGATGAATCCAGCTGCTCCAATGGCAAAATATTGATTAAACCGCTTGAAGCCCACATAGGTCAGGTAAGCTGTAAGCCCAATGAATAAGCGCGGCAGAATTGCAACTAATGGATCTTTAAATAAAGGGACACTTGCGTTTAAGAAAGAGGACATTCCAAAAATAAACCCGATGACCGTCCCCACTGGCCAGCCTGCGACGATAGACCCGATAATGGCTGGTATATGCATAATCGTTGCATTCCCTGCAGCGGTCGGAACTGGAATATAACCCAGCCTCGTCATACCAAGCAAAATAGAAATGGCACCAAGCACACCTGAAATGACTATCTTTCGAACAGTTAACCCTTTTTCCATGATAAAACCTCCTCAATATTCTGAATTTAATTAGTGAGAAAATGGAATGAAAACAAGCGCTGCTGATACAATCAAACTTATTAACAAGGCAAGAAAGTCTTTTAGGGTTGCATGATACTTTTTGTAACTCGTTCGTTCATCAGTCGGCGTATAACACCGTGCTTCCATTGCTAAAACTAAATCCTCTGCACGATTCAATGCAACACTGAATAAAGGTACAATGATTGGAAACATATCGCGCGTCCTCTGTACAATTCGCCACCAACCGCCGGTACCAAATTCTGCGCCTCTTGAAGCCTGGGCTTTCATCATCTTCTCCATCTCCATTGCAAAGGTCGGCACAAACCGAACAGCAATAGTCATGATGAGCGCGAATGCATGAACCGGAATTTTTAATACTTTCAAAGGACTTAAGACTTGTTCCATCCCGTGTGCCAGCTCTGTTGTGGATGTACTTAAAGTGAGCACACTAGTAAGAAAGATAATTTCGACAAACCTCATTGTAGACACGACCACAAGTTGCACACTGCCGCTCGTCATTTCAACGATTCCCCAATGAAAGTAAATTGTTCCGGCGTCGCCAAAGTTATTTCCGTAAAATAACAATTGCAAAATTGCTAGAGCAATCATAAACGGAAGAGCCGGTTTGATGCCAGACATCCCGTAGGAGAGTGGAATTCTCGATATCCAAAACATAGCCAGACTCACAATCAACGCAAAGATATTCCCATAGTAGGAGTCGCAAAACGAAACAGCCAATATGAGAATGACAAACAATAAAAGTTTAAATCTAGGATCTAACTTGTGAATGACTGACCCTGTTGGTACGTATTGACCAATTGTAATATTTCTAGTTAATTCAAATTCGCCTGACACCTTCAAGTCCTCCTTCACGTGAGAGGAGCGAGATGATTTCTCCTGCGGCCTTCTCCACCTCGAACGCCCCTGTATCGACTATAAAACCGCACCTCTGCAATTGGTGGAGAACCTCGACCGTTTCTGGGGTCCCAATATTATAAGTCTTTAATAAGTCTGGTTTCCCAAATATTTCTCGCGGTGTACCTTGACAAACGACCTCCCCTTCTGCAAGAACGTATACCCTGTCTGCTAAGTACGCGACCTCTTCCATATTGTGAGAAACGAAGATAACAGTTTGGCCCTCTGTTTGATTTAGCATTTTTATTCGTTGTAAAAGGTCATTACGTGACTTTGGGTCTAAGCCCGCAGTCGGTTCATCAAGCACAAGAATTTTGGGTCGGAGGGCAAGCACTCCAGCGAGTGCAACTTTTCGTTTTTGCCCCCCGCTAAGCGCAAATGTGTCCCTATCTTTCATTTGTGCAAAATCCAAACCTACAATTTCCATTGCCCACTTAACTCGTTCTGTTACTTCACGTATCGTCATACCCATTTTAAACGGACCAAATGCTATATCATCTCCGATAACTTTCTCAAAAATCTGATCTTCAGGGTTCTGAAACAAAAGGCCTACTTTTCTACGAATTGCCCTAATATCAAGCTTTGGCTGTGATAAATCTTTACCATCAATTACAACGGATCCTGATTGAGGACGCAGTAATGCATTAAAATGTTGGATAAGTGTAGATTTCCCGCATCCCGTATGGCCAATGATAGCAATACATTCACCAGCTTCTACTGCCATATTGATTTTTCGAAGAGCAACGTGAGACAGAGGTGTTCCCAGCATATATGTGTGCGACAAATCCGCAACCGAAAGGATGGTATTCATCATGATTCAATCACCCCCAAACCTTTAGCACATATTCGTATCACTTCCCCTACGATTTCTCTGCTATTAATTAAATCATCAGGGAAATCAGGTTTCTTATTATGAATAATTTTCGCCATTTGACTGGCTTGCGGAACATCTAGTTGCAAAGTTTTAAGAAGTTCCTCTTGCATAAATACCTCACGGGGCGTACCGCCCATCACAATTCGCCCCGCCTCCATAACAAGCACTCTGTCCGCACGCGCCACCTCTGACATGTGATGCGTAATCGCAACAATTGCTACACCCTCTCGGTTCAGTTCATCAATTACGGAAAGCACCTCTTTCCTTCCAACACTATCAAGCATACTTGTTGCCTCATCGAGAACAATGCACTTTGGCTTCATCGCGAGAATCCCTGCAATTGCAATCCGCTGCTTCTGACCTCCCGATAAGAAATGGGGCGGTCTCAAACGAAATTCGGACATGCCTACCACCCTAAGTGCTTCATCGACGCGCTGATTCATTTCAGACGGAGCGACGCCAATGTTTTCAAGGCCAAATGCAACATCATCCTCAACAATGGTTGCCACAATCTGGTTATCAGGAGATTGAAATACCATACCGACCAACTTACGAATCTCTTTTCGCAGGCGTTTATCTTTGGTATTCATCCCTCTCACGAAGACATCTCCTGTTTCCGGCACCAAAATCCCATTCATGTGTTTTGCAAGTGTTGACTTGCCACATCCGTTGTGACCAATAATTGCGATATATTCACCTTCGTGAACCTCGAGTGATATGCCATCAAAAACAGGCATCTTAGTTCGCTCATTGACTCTGTACGAAAACGAGATATTGTCTATTCGAATCAACGGCTCACTCATATTCCTCATACACACCTGCCGCCATCCACCTCGAGTGCTACACCTGTAATAAGAGAAGCCTCATCAGATGCGAGAAAAGCAATTGCGCTCGCTATGTCAGTTGGCTTGGCTAATCTGCCAAGAGGGATTGTACTTAAAAATTTACGGCGGCCTTCCTCAATATCTTGGTCACCAATAAATTTGTTTAACATAGGAGTATCTGTGGCAACCGGGTTAACGCAATTAACACGTATACCAAACCCCGCTAATTCAAGAGCAAGTGATTTCGTAAAAGAGATAACTGCCCCCTTTGACGCACCATACACACTAAGCCCCGGCCTCGGTCGAACACCAGCTGTTGATGCTGTGGAAAGGATTACACCTGAACGCTGCTTTTTCATGTATGGAACAACTGCTCGTGTCCCCAAGAAAACACCCTTCATATTGACGGACAATACTTTCTCATAGTAATCATCGGTGACTTCATCAATCGGCGTAAACGACATTGGAACGCCCGCATTGTTGTAAAGCACATCA
>JAKADF010000123.1 GCA_021820805.1 Bacillota bacterium | reverse complement strand
TCTCACGGTTGCTGTTTGCAGCATGTTTTTTCAATTCTAAGGCGGCAGATAGTCCCGTTATGCCTCCTCCAATAACCACAATATGTACTTTGTCACTCACGATTTGTTGTCTCCTTGGCTTCCCGCTCGCGAACAATTTTAGCTAAAGCTTGGAGAAACTTTGGATCCGCATTCATTTGCCTAGTTCTCACGAGCTTAATTCCTAATTCCTCAGCCTTTTTCATGGCTTCGATGTCAATGTCGTAAAGAACCTCCAGATGGTCGGATACGAATCCTTGCGAACAAGAGGCAATTTTATTGTATCCTGCGTCTTTTAATTCGACGAGCTTATCCAGAATATCTGGTGTAAGCCAAGGTTCTTTTGTTCGTCCTGCGCTTTGCCATGCAAATGTATAGTGTTTAAGGTTAAGCAGACGAGCTACTTCTTCACCTGACTCATGAAGCTGTTTTTCATATGGATCACCCATGTCAAGAATACGGGCAGGTAGACTGTGCGCGGAGAAAACTACCATAACATCATCAGCATTATCGAATTTTGCCAGGGCCTCCTGAACACGCAGAGCAAGAACCCCCAAAAAATCTCTGTGCAAGTGCCATGAATCAATTTGATATAAACGCGGCCCGCCAAGATTCATCGCAGTTTCTTCAGCTGTTTTTTGGTATGTACCTATGCTCATAACGGAATAGTGGGGGGCCAGCACAAGAGTAACAGCTTCTTGGATTCCGTCTTGGTGCATTTGTGTAACAGCATCTTTAATGAATGGATAGATATGTTTGAATCCAAGGTATACCTTTACTTTCCGACCGCCGTCTTCGTTTAATATATTTTCAAGTCCTTTTGCTTGTGCGTTTGTAATATCGGTGAGTGGAGAGACGCCCCCAATAGCTTTGTACCTTTCGATAAGCTCAGATAATTGTTCATTGGTTGGGGCGTGCCCATGCCGAATGTCAGTGTAATATGGGAGTACCTCATCTAGACTCTGCGGCGTTCCATATGCCATAACAAGCAAACCAAGTGGTTCTTTGTTCATGCTTCCACATCCTCTTATATATTGTCACTGCAACCAGAATACTATTTCGTCGTAGCTTGTGATAAACGTGTGAAGCTATAATCATGCACAAACTGTGTCAATTTCTTTAATACCTCGATATCAACAGTAGGTTTCACACCATGACCCAGGTTAAAAACGAAACCGGGCAGAAGCAAACCATCATCAATAATGGAGCGTGCTCGTTTCTCAATTTCTGGCCAAGGTGCATATAACATCACAGGGTCCAAATTTCCTTGAATTGCTGCGTTTGGTCCTATGCGTTTTCTGGCATTTGCAATAGATAATCTCCAATCCACGCCGATTACGCTCGCCCCGGTATCTGCAAATAACTCAAGCAATTCACCTGTAGTAACACCAAAATAAATAAGCGGTACATTCAGTTTGGCAAGTCCATTGAAGATTTCTTTCATCGTCTCAAGTACATATGTCCGAAAATCATCTGGTGCTAAACTGCCTACCCAACTGTCAAACAATTGAATTGCCATTGCACCCGCTTTGACTTGTGCACTTGCGTACTCAATAATCATGTCTTTTAGTTTATCCATCAATTTCATCCAGAGGGGTGTATTGCCAACCATCATTTGTTTTGTATGTATATAATCACGTGACGGCCCGCCTTCAATCATGTAGCTCGCAAGAGTGAACGGCGCTCCTGTGAAACCAATGAGCGGAACGGATAAATTTTCTCGTAATAATTTTATAGTTTCTAAGACATACGGCAGCTTTATTGACGGTTGAAATAATTCGAGATGTGCAACATCAGCCTCTGTTCGAATCGGATTTTCGATGATAGGTCCTACATGCTCACGAATCTCAAAAGAAAGCCCCATAGCACCGATTGGAATCATAATATCGGAAAATAGGATAGCAGCATCTACGCCGAGCTTATCGACAGGCATTTTGGTCACTTCATAGCAGATCTCAGGGTGGCTGCAAATCTCAACTAATGAGTATTTTTCTCGGATACGTCTATAGTCTGCATCATAGCGGCCAGCTTGGCGCATATACCAGACAGGAATTCTATCTACCGTTTCTTTGCGGCATGCGCGAAGAAATCTATCGTTAAAGGATGTCATTTTCTTCCTCATTTCTACTCATTGTCAGGCTTGCCTCGTCTCATCTTTCCAACTCAATTTATACAGTTCGTTGTCCTTTGTTGCAACTTTAGACCAATAATCTCTATAATGGTTGTCTGATGGAACATCGAAACAGGTCCTCGGGGAGGATTAAATATGAAATTTGACATAGATTCGTACATCGCCATGATTAAACAGATGCGTAAAGAATTAACTGATGTTGGATTTAAAGAATTAATTACGCCAGAAGATGTTGACAAGGCTATGATGGAACAAGAAGGTACAATGCTTGTTTTTGTCAATTCTGTGTGTGGTTGTGCTGGAGGCATTGCCCGTCCAGGGGTTGTGGAAGCACTCAAACATGACAAGCATCCAGATAAGCTGGTGACTGTATTTGCAGGTCAGGAAAGAGAAGCAACAGAACGCATGCGGCAATATTTTGGTGATTTACCGCCATCGTCGCCATCTATTTTCTTATTTAAAGATGGAAGTCTTGTAGACGTAATGCATCGTTCAGATATTGAAGGCACAAGTAAGGAAGCAGTTGCTAAACGGTTATCTGAGATGTTTGATGAGTTTTGCAAAACTTATGCGTAATAAGGTAGATATCATAGGCCGGAAGGTGTGGACGATGCTGTGAAAGTGGTCATTGCACCAGATTCATTTAAAGGCACATTAACTGCTAAAGATGCGGCGCGTGCGATGATGCAAGGCGTACGCAAGGCAAATAAGACTGTGGATACGATTCTTGCACCGATGGCTGACGGCGGGGAAGGAACTATCCCGACATGGTCAGACAAAGCGGGCGGCAGGATGGTTACATTAACAGTAGTCGATCCGCTTTCTCATGCCCGCCAAGCTTCTTATTTATTTTTACAAAATAGCCAAGCTGTCATAGAGTTAGCGGCTGCATCCGGAATTTCATTTGTACCTAATTTGGAACGAAATCCGGAAAATGCGCTTCGTGCAACAACGTATGGTACTGGGGAACTCATTTTGCATGCTCTTGAAAATGGTGCATCATCCATCGTACTTGCACTTGGTGGAAGTGCGACGACTGACGGTGGTTTTGGGCTGTTGCGTGCACTTGGGGCGATATATTATGACGCTTTTGGAAAAACGCTTGATGGACGAGACGGAACGCAATTGGAGCGCCTCGATAAGATTGATACGCATGGAGTACATCCGCGGTTTTTTGACGTTGAATTTGTACTCGCATGTGACGTGTCTAATCCACTATGCGGCGAAAATGGTGCTGCAGAAATTTTCGGACCACAAAAAGGCCTTTCAGGAGACAGCATTGTAAAACGTGATAAGGAATTAAAACATTTTGCGATGCTCCTTGAAGAAGCTTTTGCAAATAAGAAGGATATTGCACAAATTCCATCGTCCGGTGCGGCTGGTGGAACAGCTCTGCCGATTTTAGCTGGTGCTCATGCAAAAGTACGTTCTGGTGCAAGTATTATTGGAGAGGTTATTGAACTCGAAAAACTGATTTCCAGTGCAGATATGGTAATCACTGGAGAAGGGCGTGTCGATAAAGGAACGTTATCTGGTAAAGTTCCACTCTATGTAGCGGAACTGGCGGCCAAATACGAAAAACCTTGCGCCGTTGTTGCTGGTACTTTAGGGTCTGGACATGAGGCACTCTTTGACCACGGTGTTACCCATATGATTGCTGCTTCACCGAAGCAAGCAACTCCTGCAGAACTGGAGCAAAATGCGTCATTATGGCTGCAAATGGCTGCATATCATGTTTTTCTTGATATGTTAAAAGATAAACAATCGTGATCTTTTATTCTTTGCAGGAGTCTTCCCGTTTTTGTAGGAAACCATATTCCCCTGTGCTTAATGAGCTTTTAACTTGGCTCATAGGTCATAGGGGACTTTAATTTTATAAGCTATGGTAAAATAAATACTGGCGTGAACGGGTGTGTTGTTTTTACTTAACGTAAGGTTGCACCTATCGTTTGTATGACGGGGGCTGATTCAGATGAATTCATTTGGAGAAAATGCGGTTGTTTGGAAATCGGCTGCAAAGGCTGTTCAGGATATCCGAAATATATTTTGTGTCGGCAGAAATTATCGTGATCACGCAATAGAACTCGGTAATGACGTACCGAAGAGACCACTTATTTTTGGGAAATCAACACATGCTTTGGCTTTGGCAAAGGATACAGTTATTCTCCCGAAGGGACGTTCCAACATCCATCATGAGATTGAAATTGTACTCTATATGGGAGCATCATATCGCAAAGGAATGTCCGCTGGTGAGCTGGTAAAGGCAATAGCTCTTGGACTCGATTTGACTGATCGCGATATTCAAAATGAACTGAAGGACGCTCGGCATCCCTGGGAATTAGCAAAGGGTTTTTTAGGTTCTGCGGTTGTCACGGATTTTTACGAAATAGATGATGTTAATCAGTTAACAAACAGTACATTCTCACTTGAATTAGATGGGAAGAATGTACAAATCGGATCTCCATCTCAGATGATTTTTGACTTTCAAACCTTGATTGATTATGTCGGTAAAAACTTTGGAATTTCTGCGGATGATATCCTTTACACGGGAACGCCTAAAGGTGTTGGCCCTTTATCAAATGGACAAGTTGCAAGGATGTTAATGGATGGTCAAGAGTGGGGTAAATTCGAAATTCAAATGAGTTAATTTAAAATTTTATTTGAAAGAGCAAGGAGTGACAATTGTGTCACGTTCACACAAAATGGAAGAGTATCTAGAAGCAATTTATATTCTAAATTCTGAAGGGGAAACTGTTCTGCCTTCTAAGATTGCCGATTATTTGAACGTATCCAGGCCAACCGTTACACAAACCATGCAACGGATGACGGCTGCTGGTTTTGTTAAATCAAGCAACAACAAAGAAATTCAATTAACAGAGAATGGACTCACACAAGCAGAATCAATGGTTCGAAAACATCGAGTACTCGAACGATGGCTAAATGATGAACTTGGACTCGATTGGGCAGATGCCCATGTAGAAGCGGCAAGACTTGAAAGCTCCGTCTCTCCGCTCGTGCTTGAACAGCTGTATGTGCGGCTTGGCAAACCGAATACCTGCCCGCATGGGAACGTGATTCCGGGTTCCGGGTATCAACAGCCAAAATGTATTCCATTGTCTGATGTCGAACGCGAAAAGGCTGTTAAGGTAATACGAATAGTAGAACTTGCTGAGGAAGATTTGGACTTGCTTCGGTTTTTCCACCGTTCTGGTCTTGTACCTGGTGGAATTGTTACGATTTTAGCTGCACAAAATCCATATGAGACTGACATCTCAGTATCTGTTGGAGATAAAACCGTTTCTTTAAATCAAGAGGTTGCTGCACGTATCTTAGTAACTGACGCAGGTTTGTAAGCATAATTTTTCCCTCATTCGTTCACGTTAATTCGTGAACTGAGTGGGGGAGTGTACAGAATGGTTTATCAAGCCATGAATAAGCGAAAGTGGAGCAGAGCAAGACGCATTGTTATTACCCTTTTGGCAACTCTTGTCATGATATGTACGAATATCCTGTCTTCTGATTTGGCGTTCGCAAAGAGTAAACGTCAAGTCGGATCACCGCCATATGTCAATGCAAAAGCGGCAATTGTGTACGATGCAACAGACAGAACAGTTTTATATAACAAGAATGCAGATGTGCCACAGTATCCGGCGAGCACAACAAAATTAATGACTGCCATTCTTCTTGTAACGCATTTGAACCCAGACGATGAAGTTTATGTTGGGCCTCGTGCTTCACGACAAGCGCGTGTTCGGTTAGGGGTAAAGCCTGGAACGACGATGCGTGCTGATGACGCACTTCATGTATTGCTCATGAAAAGTGCTAATGATGTAGCATTTGCAGTTGCGGAAACTGTAGGCGGATCGCAAGAAGGTTTTGCCCGCATGATGAATTTAAAAGCAAGGCTGCTGGGGTGTACACACACGAGATTTGTCACTCCGAATGGCCTGCACGCAGATGATCATGAGTCATCGGCTCATGATTTAGCACTCATACTTGCCGAAGCGATTCGTTATCCACGTATTGTTGCTGCTATGCAGGCAAGTACTATAACTGTAGCCGGGAAATCTATTCGCAATGGTAATCGATTCATGTATGAAAAGCAGTTGCCTTTTGGAGAGGTTATCGGAGGGAAAACAGGCTTTACATCTAAAGCGATGTACTGTTTAGCTTTTGCTGTAAAGCAGCATGGTCATGTGAGAATATCTGTCGTTCTTGGTGCACCGCGGAAAAGTTTAATGTATCGGGAAACCAGGAGATTATTAACATGGTCACAAACGAAAGTGCCTGTTAATTCTTAAAAAGGTGTGAATGGGTTGTCTTTGCTTTTTGTTCGTAATCATCGTAAATGGGACTGCGTTCGAGAAATTATACTGAATCGGCCTAATAAACGGAATGCGCTCACATTGTCTATGTGGGCGCATCTCCGAGAATTGATTGAAGAGTGTAATTCAGATAAATCGGTTCGGGTGATTGTTCTCCGTGGTGTTGATGCATCTGCTTTCTCGGCAGGAGCTGATATTGCCGAATTTCCGAACTCGCGTTCAAACTTGGAACAAGCCCGGATACATAAATCTGTTACTGACGGTGTGACAGACTCCTTAGCTCATGTGCGTCCAATAACGATAAGTGCCATTTCCGGATATTGCTTTGGGGGCGGAATACAGATTGCATCTGCTTGTGATTTTAGAATTGCTGATAATTCGGCTGTTTTTGCTTTAACACCCATAAAGCTTGGATTTGTCTATGGACTCTATGAAACCAGTTTGTTGGTACGACTCATCGGCGAATCACATGCAAAAGAGCTGCTGTATACAGGAAAGCGAATTGATGCAGCTAAAGCTTTGTCTTATGGGTTTCTGAATGATGTACTAAATCATTCGAACGATGAGACTCTTTTTGACGACTTCGTAGATAAACATATTGCAGAATTGTTAGAAGCTGCGCCCTCCGCTCAACAAGCGATGAAAAAAATGTTCTCTCTGCTTCAAGATAAGAAGCAGCTTTTGAACGTAAATCAACAAGCACAATCCTTGGAAGACAAAGCATTTGTTGGTTGGGAGTATAAAGAAGGCGTAACAGCTTTTCTGGAAAAAAGAAAACCAACCTATTACGGAGATTAGGTTTCTTTTGCGTTCGTCTGGTTTCCCTTAATGTCTTCGTCGTGGATGGATTGGCGATCATAAGCTGAACCGTAATAAATGGACACTATACAAGGAGTGTTCGAAAAGTCCCCCATGGAATACCCGCATGAAACTTTCTCAGGCGATGTAGAATCCCAACCATTTTGCACATTCTGGCCGATAAATATGCCGCCATTTGCAATGGATGAAGATGCGCTTACTTTTTGACCTCTGATAAAAACAGACACTGTGGAGTCCCTCCTAAAACATACTAAAATAGTCTATGCAGAGAGTGGAAATGTGTCATTAGTTTATGATTCACAAAACATTCCAGGTGTGTAAAAGTTGTCGATTGGGGACTTTTTGTAGTATGCTCTTTCCAGATCTCCTTGTTTTAAGTATTAAACAGTGAGAGATAGTAGAGCTTAGTGAGGGGTAAAAATGAGCAGAGAACAGGGATTATCGCGTTCGTTGAAAACGCGACATATTTTAATGATGGCTCTTGGAGGTGCAATCGGTGCTGGTGTATTCCAGGGAAGTGCAACATCGATTCATCAAGCAGGGCCTGGTGTTGTTTTTGCCTATTTGTTAGGTGGTATCATTCTTTTATTTGTAATGCAGGGGCTTGGTCAGATGACCGTAAATAACCCATCTGCAAAAACCTTTCGTGACTTGATTCAATCTATTCTTGGTCCACTCGCAGGACATTTTGCGGGTTGGATGTATTTTGTGGATTGGGTGCTTGTCATGGCTGCAGAAACGGCTGCATCAGCCATGTTCTTGCAGTACTGGTTTAGCACTGTGCCATTATGGCTCTTATCCTTGATTGTTTCTATTGTCATCACGGCCGTCAATTTGTTTCAGGTACGAGTGTATGGTGAAACAGAGTACTGGTTGGCAGGCGTCAAAATTACTGCACTTACTTTGTTCATCTTGTTTGGGATTTTGCTTCTTCTTACGGGAATAGGACATACCCATGTGGTTGCCGCACAAAATCTTACCGGCCATGGCGGGATTTTTCCTCACGGTATAAGTGGTTTTGCTGCTTCCATGCTTGTAATCATGTTTTCATTCGGCGGTACAGAGATGGTTGGAATGACCATGGGAGAAGTCGAAAATCCAGAACGAATTATTCCAC
>JAKADF010000122.1 GCA_021820805.1 Bacillota bacterium | reverse complement strand
GATCTATGTACGAGATCTCTCATTTTAGCTAAATGGGGAATAGCAATATCAAGAAACAAGGAATTTCTGTCTCTTTGGAATTTTAGCGAATCACCAAGCAAAACATTCTTTCCTTTTACTAAGTACGGATTCACATCTAACCCTTTGCATCGATGCCATGATTCAATAATTCTTTTATTAAGACGGGATGAGTCAAATACATCATTTTTCACAAAATGCTCCCAAGCATTTAAGGAAATTGATGTCTCAAGCATTTAACCCTCTCCTCAAATAGACTTGCTTATGTATATCAAGTATACCAGTAATATATCGAATTATTTAGAAATTTTTTAACCGAATATCACTTCAGCAATCTCTTGCATATTTCGTAGCATGAAAGCTGTGCGGGTATGTGGAAATCTTCATTCACGCATTTGGCGGAATTTCTGTAAAAAGCCTCATACCCGCAATTTACGATTCAATTTAGAAATTCAAAGGCCATTTTCTTATTAAAAATGTACCGAATGGCCCATTGTAGCAAGCAACGCTTCATGGATAGCTTCCGACAATGTCGGATGTCCGGCAATAAAATTTTGCATTAAATCCGCCGTGAGCTCAGCATGTAACATCACTGCACCTTGTCCAATCAATTCAGTTGCGCTTGGCCCAACAATAGAGATCCCAACAATTTCATTATACTGAGGCTCGACAATAACCTTGGCTTTTCCCACCTCATCACCAAGGATAAGTGCCTTTCCGTTAGCCATAAATGGAAACTCTCCTACTTGAATATCTCCATAATCGTCCCTGGCTTGTCGTTCAATTTTGCCTACACTTGCTATCTCTGGAGAAGTATAAACGCAGCGGGGAATCGCCCGGTAATTTACATTCACATCTTCCCCACTTGCATGCAACGCCGCAACTTTTCCTTCATGAAAGGCGACATGTGCCAATTGGATTTTGCCGATAATATCTCCGCAAGCATAAATATGGGGAATATTCGTCTGCATATGTTCATTTACCTGGATGCCCTGTTTAGTATATTGAACTCCGATTTTGTCTAACCCGAGTTCAGAAATCCGAGGTCTCCTCCCGATAGATACCAGAACGTAATCTGCATGCTGCTCATGCACGCCATTACTATTCTCAAAGGTGGCAACACGTTCTACTGTATTCAAATGCTTTAATGCAGTAGACGTAAAAATTGCTACACCTCTCTTTTCCAACTCTCCATGCAAAACTGAAACGATATCCTGATCTTCACCCGGAATTAACTGATCTGCCATTTCGATGATTGTAACTTTTGTTCCTAAGCGGCTATAGATACTCGCAAACTCACATCCGATGACACCACCGCCCACGATGAGCAATGAAGAAGGAATCTTTGGCAAAGACATGGCATGCGTGCTATTCAGAACCCATTTTCCATCAAATGGGGCAAAGGGCAGCTCTATTGGTTCTGAACCCGCGGCAATAATGAATTGGTCTGCTTCAATCCGTTCTTGTCTGTCGGCTCTTTCTATGTTTAATGCATGATCTGTGATAAATTTAGCCTTTCCTTTAATCACTTTAATTTTGTTTTTCTTCATTAAATAGCCAATGCCTTGAACTAGCCTTTTCACAATCTCGTTCTTATGTCCTTGAACCTCGTCCCAATTGACTTCAATCTGATCAATTGAGACTCGAATGCCAAATTGGTCTGCATGCTTGACTTTATCGTAAATCTTTGCACTTTCAAGCAGCGACTTTGTCGGCATACAACCTTCATTCAAGCAAGTGCCACCCAATTCATTTTGCTCGATTAGAATAACTTGTTTTCCGTGAGTGGCGGCAGTAATTGCCGCCACATAACCTGCAGGTCCACCCCCGATAATCGCCAAGGTCGCCGTAGGATTCACCTCTTTTCTATAAAAGCAATGTGTATGGTTCTTCCAAATATTTTTTGATTGTGCAGAGGAATTGCGCAGCTGGTGCTCCATCCAATACCCTGTGATCAAAAGTTAAGCTAAGCGGTAAAATATTCTTCGTTTTTAGTTTTTCTCCGTCTATCACGGGCATTTCTTCTACTGCGCCAACCCCAAGGATGCCTGATTCCGGAGGGTTTATTACTGGCGTAAAATACTCAATTCCATAACCGCCTAAATTTGTAATCGTAAATGTTGAACCCTTCATGTCTTCACTGCCTAATTGCCCTTCTCGCGCACTTTTTGCAAGTGATTTAATTGCTTTGGAAATTTCAACTAAAGTGTGACTTTGTGCATGGCGAATGACAGGTACCACTAACCCCTTATCCAGTGCAACGGCCATCCCTAGATGGACATGGCCATAATAGAAAATTTGGTCTCCAATTAAGGCACTGTTTATTTCCTTATGTTTTAGGAGTGCAAGGACAACTGCTCGTGCGACAAAATCAGTAACTGTTATTTTCGTTTCAAATTGTTCTTGAACAAACTCAACCATTTGTTTTTGCAGTTCAACGAGCTTGGTTACATCAACTTTCATTGTCAACGTCAGTTGCGCACTCTGTTGCAGGCTTTCATGCATTCTCGTTGCGATTACTTTTCGGATCCCGGTAAATGGTAGTTGCTCACTTTGCTCTACCTGCCCATAGGTCGAAACTACCGCATCATCTACCGGCATTTCTTCTGGAACAACTAGAGAAGATTGGCCCGCAATCGCCTTTTCCACATCTTCTTTTGTAATTCTTCCCTGCGGTCCAGTTCCAACAATCGTCTCTATATTTAACCCAGCAGCTTCTGCCATCTTCCGAGCAACCGGGGAGATTTTAATCTCCCCTTTTTTCGCTGCAGGCGCTGCTGGCGTTTGTTGCTTCTCTTCTGTCATAACAGCGGCGGCGGCTGCTTCATGTTTATGTGCATCAAAAACGCTGTTTAACTTTTCACTTATTATTTCATCTCGATTTCCTATATAGCCAATTACGGTGCCAGGTGGGACACCAGGTCCGACTGGTACAGTAATCTCTAAGAGAACCCCGTCTGCTGGAGAGCCAATTTCCATTTCTATTTTTTCCGAATTGATTGTGGCGATGATTTCTCCCTTTGTAACTGTATCTCCAGCCTGTTTGTTCCATTCTGATACCGTTCCTTCAACCATCGCCATCCCCAGTTTTGGCATGACAATTTCAACAGCCATAACCATTCTCTCCTTCTCTGTTGAATTACACGCTTAGCAGTGATTTGTTGCCGAGAAGTTCAGCAACAACGGCAACGACTTTTTGCGGTGTCGGCAAATACAAATCTTCTAAATTTGGAGCAAACGGCACAGGTGTGTGGGGTGCAGTAACCATTTTGATTGGCGCATCCAATAGATCAAAACCTTTATCTGCGACCAAAGCTGAGATATCTGTTGCAGCACTGCATCTTGGAGTAGCTTCATCAACGATAACTAGTCTATTTGTTTTCTCTACCGAAGAAAGTATGGAATCTTCGTCAAGAGGTGATAAACTTCTTGGATCGATTACTTCAACTTCAACCCCGTTCTTGGCAAGCATTTGTGCGGCTGTTAATGCCGTTTGCACCTGCTTTCCAATTGCGACGATTGTAAGATCCGAACCTTCGCGCTTTACATCCGCTTTCCCTAGCGGAATCGTGTAGTAATCCGGAGGGACTTCTCCAGTCATGTTGTATAGAACCTTGTCTTCAAAGAAAACAACTGGATCGTCATCTTCGATAGATGCAAGAAGCAATCCTTTTGCATCATAGGGCGTAGAAGGCACGACGACCTTAATCCCAGGAATGTGTGTAAACATGGCATACAAGCTTTGTGAATGCTGTGCGGCGGCTCGGAACCCTGCTCCATGCATGGTGCGGATGGTTACGGGCACTCGTGCCTTCCCACCGAACATATAGCGGAACTTTGCACCTTGATTTAATACTTGATCTAAACAACACCCAATAAAATCATTAAACATTAATTCTGCAACTGGCCTTAAGCCTGTAGCAGCTGCGCCCATTGCTGCACCAACATAACCCATTTCCGATATTGGTGTATCCAAAACGCGTTCACGGCCAAATTCTTGCACCAAACCTTTTGTAACACCAAGCACACCGCCCCATGCTTCGTCACCTGCAAGGTGATCGAGATCCGCTCCGCCAGCTATGTCTTCACCCATTAGGACTACATATGGGTCTTTTCGCATTGCAAGTCTTAGCGCTTCATTTATAGCCTGAGACAAACTCAATTTTCTCGACATTACAATCTCCTCCTAATAATTAATAAGAAACGTATACGTCTGTTAACAGATTGGCTGCATTTGGATACGGGCTTTTCTCCGCAAATTCAATAGAAGCCCGGATTGCCTTTTCTACCGAATTTTCTATATCTATAATCTCTTCCTCGGACATGATTTGCTGATCTAATAGATACTTCCTATACTTGGCTATAGCATCTGCTTCCTTGAGATGGTATTCCTTTTCTTCAACTGTCTTATATTTTTGTTGATCCCCTTCAAAATGCCCGTAATTCCGATAAGTCACACATTCAATTAGCGTTGGGCCTTCTCCACGCCTTGCCCGCCCAATCGCTTCTTCTGCTGCTTGATAGACAGCCAAAACATCTTTTCCATCAATCCTAATTCCTGGAATACCATAGCTGATTGCGCGGTCTGCAATGGTCTTGCAGCTTGAGGCATAGGTAAACTTAGTTGATTCTCCGTAACCATTATTTTCAGCAATAAAAATGACTGGCAGCTTCCAAGTGGCAGCCAAATTTAACCCTTCGTGAAACATTCCTTCATTGTTGGCGCCGTCACCGAAGAAGCAAACGCTTACAGCATTTGTCTTCTTGTATTTTGCGGTCAATGCAGAGCCACAAGCGAGTGGAAAGCCGCCGCCTACAATCCCATTTGCACCCAGCATTCCTTTGTGCAAATCTGCTATATGCATCGAACCGCCTTTTCCCTTACAAAGTCCTGTCTCCTTGCCATATAATTCAGCCATCATTCCATTTAAATCACAGCCTTTAGCAATACAATGACCATGTCCGCGATGCGTGCTCGTAATGCTGTCTTCATCATTTAAGTGTGCGCAAACACCGACCGCCACTGCTTCCTCCCCAGCATAAAGATGTACAAATCCGGGCAGTAAACCTCTTTCAAATAGTTCATGTATGTTATCCTCGAAGGTTCTGATCTCTTGCATTTTTTGAAACATCCAAGCGGCTTTTTCAACTGTTAAAACCGCTTCTTTTTCTTGTGTATAGTTTGCCATTTTAATCCTCCCCATCTTTTGTGATTGCTGAGCTATTTATGAAAGTGTCATAATCCAACGTTTTCTCTTCACTCGAAACTCTAGTGTTGCAAGTATTGTGCCAATGAAATAAGTCGATGAAATAAAGGCTCTTTGTAGAATCGCCTAAAATAAATGAGACAAAATGAGACCCATGTCTCGATTTGTCTCATTTTGATTTGACTATTCATGATGTGATTTTAGTCCACTATAGATTCTTTCAAATGGCACAAAAATTGCATTTCAACTGTTGATGAATCGTGAATTTCGTTGAAAGGGACTGGCGAGGAGGGAGAAAGGTGTATATTCCAGTTGAAAAATTAAAATGGATGTATGAAACCATGGTGAAGATCCGCTACTTCGAAGAGACAATAGCATCAATTTATGCTGAAGGGAAAAGCCCAATTTTTAATATTGGACATGGTACAATTCCGGGAGAAATGCACCTAGCTGTTGGACAAGAGCCAACAGCGGTTGGTATGTGTGTGCATTTACAATCCCAAGACACCGTTACCGGAACGCATCGTCCTCACCACCATGCTATTGCGAAAGGTGTAAACCTTCGCAAAATGGCTGCAGA
Source organism: Bacillota bacterium (assembly GCA_021820805.1). The sequence continues at coordinate 2,608 of JAKADF010000122.1, read as the reverse complement.
AATTTTTGGTAAAGAAACGGGTCTTTGCAAAGGAAAAGGAGGGCACATGCATTTGTTTGATCCTGCCGTCAAATTCTCATGTGGAGGGATTGTAGCAGCAGACCTGCCTCACGCAGTGGGTGCTGCACTCGCAGCGAAAATGAATGGTATGTCCTCTGTTGCTGTTGCTTTCATCGGAGAAGGTGCGGCAAATTCTGGCGCATTCCACGAATCTCTTAATCTTGCTGCTCTTTGGAAGTTACCATTCATTTTAGTGGTGGAGGATAATCACTATGGCATTTCTGTCTCCAAATCTCGCTCAACCTCAATCGACTCCAATGCCAGCCGTGCAAGCTCATACGGAATTCCTGGAATGTACGTAAAAAACAACGACCTTCTCAAAATGTATCATGTCTGTGAAGAAGCGGTCTGTCGCGCCAGAAGATGCGAAGGACCAACTCTAATTGAAATTGAAACCTATCGTTATCATGGACATTGCCCAGCTGACAAGGAAGTATACAGGGATAAAGAGGAAGTTCAGGAACTCCGTCTACGCGATCCGATTGAGAGATTAAAAAAACATCTGCTAAAGGAAAACCTGGCAATACCAGACGAAATTTCAGTATTAGAGATAAATGCTCAAAATGAAGTCGATGATGCAATTTCCTTTGCCCGCAATAGTGCCTACCCGAATCCAAAAGCTGCACTCGAGGATTTATTTGAGCCAGAAACAACCGAATCTAATACCCCTGCACAGCACTTATTCTCTAAGTGAAGGAAGAGAAAAATCATGAATACAACCGATAAAAGAATTTTAACAGGCAGCCAGTCGATTGCAGAAGCGATTTCACTAGAGATGGATCGGGATAATCGTGTGTTTGTTATCGGTGAAGATGTTGGGGTATATGGAGGAATTCATGGCACCACTGAAGGTTTACTCGGAAGATTTGGTCCAGAGCGCATTCGTGATACGCCAATTTCTGAACTCGGGTTTGTTGGAGCAGCTATAGGTGCTGCTGCAGAAGGAATGCGACCCATTGTGGAACTCATGCTGGTTGACTTTTTCGGAGTGTGTATGGATCAAATTTATAATCAAATGGCGAAATTTCATTACATGTCAGGTGGAAACGTAAAACTACCGATGGTTTTAATGACCGCTGTTGGCGGCGGATACAACTGCGGTGCCCAACACTCCCAAACCTTATATGCAACCTTTGCCCATTTACCAGGTATGAAGGTTATAGCTCCTTCTACTCCGTATGATCTTAAAGGTATGATGATTACGGCCATCCGCGATGAGAATCCAGTTGTATTTATGTTTCATAAATCTCTTCAAGGGCTTTGCTGGATGGGCCAGGTAGATGCATCAACTGGACATGTTCCGGAAGATGTGTACACATTGCCGCTTAATAAAGCTAAGGTCGTTCGGAAAGGCAAAGATCTCACAATTGTAGGCATACAAATGATGACACATGCTGCACTTTTCGCTGCGCAGCAGTTGGAAAAGGAAGGCATTGATGCGGAAGTGATTGATCTACGTTCACTAGTCCCGATTGATAAAGACACAATACTCAGCTCAGTAAGAAAAACTCACAAGTTATTAGTTGTTGATGAGGACTATATGTCATATGGTATGACTGCAGAAGTAGCCGCTATCGTTGCAGAAAATTCACTGTTCGAATTGAAAGCACCAGTACGCCGCCTGGCAATACCAAATGTTCCAATTCCATTTAGTCCACCTCTGGAGAATTTTGTGTTACCCAACGCTGAAAAAATATTTAAAGCGGCAAAAGATCTTGCACTTAAATGACAAATTAATCCACTTACTCTTTACGCGGTCGCCAGCTTTCGATGGTACAGCAAAACCGTCGATTAGTGTGTCTCGACTTTGAGCGCGATTAACTGCTGAATAACTTTGATGGACAGCCCGAGCACGACTTGTTTCCCATTCAGGGATGGATTTATCCTGGCCAAACTTGTACAACCTCTTGAACGTGACCACGTCCGTTTTTTTAAGCAGCTTTACGAATTTTTTCTTGACGCGTTTTAAAGATTGCCGCCGAGGATTTTAAACACGACCTCTTCGGGGGACAACGTGTAGTAAATCCTGTGGAGATAACACCGGATTAACAATAGATTAACAACTTGCAAGAAAGCACAAAAAAACCCGTACTTCTAAAAGTGCCGATTTCCCATTCTATATATGGCGGAGAGAGTGGGATTCGAACCCACGGTACCCTTGCAGATACGGCGGTTTTCAAGGAACTTATCACCTCACAAGATATCACTAGAAGTACAATTTTCCCCTTAAATCAACGCTTTTTAAGGTTATCGGTTAATCTATTCTTCCAATTCCTGTCAGCTGGCAGATACCCTGATTGATGACCTTTTCCTAATCGGGATGACCACCAGTATTCCCAATTATTCACTCCGAGAATCGTAGGCATCATATTGCTCACACCTTGTCGCTTTTTAGATTCCCAGGTAGGATTTTGATTTTCACTTCATGATTTAATACCTTTAATACCCTATCGGAATAAGAATTACAACTCAGTCATATTCCGATGAACTCTATAAGTTCTTCTCGAGTAGGCAAAGCAGGAATTCCACCAAACCGTGTAGTGGCGAG
>JAKADF010000121.1 GCA_021820805.1 Bacillota bacterium | reverse complement strand
ATTTATATTCAGCTATCTTATCGGAACTCGAACAGGCACTTTTTGCGGCTCCGGCAGAAGATGAGTTGTGTAAGCGGTATGCTAGACAAGCTCCTCTTGTGAAATCTTTGCTTAGTTTTGCAATATCGAGCGGTCAAGTTATTTCTCCTCTTCCAGGCGTGTACTGGCACGCTTCTACATATGAAAAAGCAATTTCTGTAATTCATTCTATTGCAAATGGGCATAATCGATTTACAGCAGCAATGGTTCGTGATGCGCTTTCCATCAGCCGGAAGTATGCCATCATGCTGCTAGAGTATTTGGATTCTATTCATGTAACAAAGCGTGAAGGCGACGAACGTGTGTTGCTTAAAGATTCATAAATCCAGCCTCTTTAAATGGAGGATGCCTCTGTTCAAAGAATTTCAAAATATATTTTGAAGATGTCACAAATTCTTAAACGGGTTGTAACACAAATGAAATATTGTCTGTGTATGATGACGGTGTAGCACATTTGACCCCCTTTTATATAACATGGTAAATGGCGTCCGTCGACGGACGCCTACTTTTTTTGCGGTTTTAATGTGTTATCCTACAGAAGAGGTGAGCAGCATGCAGTTGATTGTGAATTGCTTGATTCCGTATCTCCATGGTTTCGTCATGCTTCAAAAGCCGCGGCGGGGATGGTGGGTATTACCTGGCGGAAAAGTGGAATCCGGTGAACTGTGGCATATGGCTGCAAAACGAGAGGTACAAGAAGAAACTGGACTTACTGTTGACACGGTTCATTTGCGTGGAATCTATACACTCGACATTTATGATGAAAATGGTTTGTTGTCTTTGCAGAGATTAATTGCTCAATTTGTAGCTGAAGATATAAGCGGCATTTTGCTTCCAGAGACAAGAGAAGGAAAATTGGCAGTGAAGACGCCTGCAGACCTTGATTTATTGCCGATGGACGGTGGAGACAGACTGATGTTAAGACATACGCTGACTGCTGAAGAAAGACAAGCAACAACCGTATTTTTTGGTAAGTTTACATACAATGCAGACCACGAGGTCATAGACTACGATATCGAAGCGACACAAGGAAAAACGCTCGCAAGTGCGTTATGAAGAGTTGCCGTTAATAAACCCAGGAGGATACACAAGATGGATGGGCGGGTACGAACAATCGTAATTACAGGCATGTCCGGTGCAGGGAAAACTGTAGCGATGCAATCCCTGGAGGACATTGGCTATTTTTGTGTAGACAACCTTCCCCCTGCCCTAATCCCTAAATTTGTTGAAATCGTAGAGCAGTCTGGAGGGTCGCTCGATAAGGTTGCGCTCGCGTGCGACTTGCGCGGGGGTGAAATGTTTCAATCATTGCTTGATACCTTAAGTGTTTTGCGGCAGCATCCGCATCTAGATTTAACGCTTGTGTATTTAGACGCAACAGATGATGCTTTGGTCAGACGTTATAAAGAATCCAGACGCAGACATCCATTTGCTCCTTCTGCTCGTTTGCTCGAGGGTATTTCTGCAGAGCGAGCAGCGCTCACGAATGTCCGTGCAGAATCAGACTTGATATTTGACACAAGTAATTGGAAACCAGCTCGGCTAAAGCAGGAGCTTAAATCAAGATTTACAGAGCAAAAAGCACAGCTTCCTGTTCACATCGTGTCTTTTGGGTTCAAGTATGGGGTGCCTATTGATGCAGATATGATATTTGATGTCCGCTTTTTGCCCAATCCTCATTATGTCGATGAACTGAGGCCGTATACTGGTGAAGATGGCCCGGTATATGACTATGTGATGCAATGGCCGGCCACAAATGAGTTTCTGTCTAAAACGGAAGACCTGCTCGATTTTCTAATTCCTGAATATCGCAAAGAGGGAAAAAGCCATCTCGTAATTGGTATTGGTTGTACAGGCGGGAAACACCGCTCGGTCGCCATTGCCAAACATATGTATGCCCATCTCGCACAAAAAGCCGAGGTTCAGCTTACTCATCGGGATTGCGGCCGGGAGGCTTGACGGATGAGATTATGGTGGTTATTTGCGTGGACGGCAGCAATATTTGGTGTCGGAATTTTGGCTGGCACGATGCGATTGTCACATTGGCAATATGGCACAGCTCTTGGTGCCATTGTGCTTATTGCTGCAATGATGCTTCTTGGGTTCGGCTGGCTGAGGGAGATTCACAGGGCCAGGCTGCGCCAAAAAGAACTGACAAGACGTCTTAAGATTGTCGCACTTGGCGGCGGAACGGGTCTGTCCGTGATTTTACGCGGCTTAAAAGAGTTTGATGTTGATCTCACCGCTGTTGTTACAGTAGCAGATGATGGGGGCAGTTCTGGCAGGTTGCGATCCGATTTTGCAATGCCTCCTCCAGGCGATATTCGAAATTGTCTTGTTGCTTTGGCAGATACTGAGCCATTACTTGAAAGACTCTTGCAGTTTCGGTTTCCGGGTCAAGACGGTCTTGGCGGTCATAGCTTTGGTAATCTGTTTTTAGCGGCCATGACTCATATCATGGGAGATTTCGAATCAGCGATTCGTGAAACAAGTCGTGTACTTGCAGTAAGAGGACGTGTTTTACCTGCAGTAAAGGAAGACGTAATTCTCCGTGCACTGCTGGAAGACGGGTCAATTATTGAAGGTGAGTCGCAAATTCCGCTCTCCAAAAAACGAATCATGAAACTTGAACTCGTACCAGATAAACTACAGCCATTACCTGAGGTTTTAGAGGCGATATCTCAAGCTGATGCTATTGTTATAGGCCCAGGAAGCCTTTATACCAGTGTACTGCCGAATCTATTAGTTTCAGACATCGCAGAAGCTATTGAGAATAGCAAAGCAAAGAAAATGTACATTTGTAACGTGATGACCCAGCCGGGTGAAACAGACGCATTATCTGCATCAAGTCATGTAGAAGTGATTTACCGTCATGTTGGACGGAAATTGTTTGACTATATTTTGGTCAATGCGGCAGCCTTGCCACAAGAAGCTTTGGTTCAATATCAGGCTCAAGACGCATACCCAGTTCAGGTGGATATTGAAGAATTAAGCAAGATGGGTTTAAGAGTCATAGCACGCGATTTTCTCCACTATGCTACTTATGCAAGGCATGACAGCCGATTAGTTGCAGAACAAATTGTGAGTCTAATCGGTTATGATCAAGGTGGAACTAATTAGGATGAAGCGAGGGACATGGTGTGTTGTAGAGCACATATATGTGCTCCCGTTTATGTCCGCGATAGCGAGGAGGGTATAAATGTCGTTTGCAGCACAAACCAAAAAAGAGCTGACACTCGTTGCAGAGTCTCCCTGTTGCAGACGCGCCGAGCTCCTTGCCATACTTGATCTGAATGCACAGGTTGTGGATAGCGGCGGCTTTTTGTCCATGGTTGTCGAGACAGAGAATGTGGCAACAGCACGGCGTATTTACACCCAAGTGAAAGAACAGTTTGGTATTCATCCTGAAGTGGTCGTTCGTAAAAAAATGAGGTTGAAGAAAAACAATGTATATGCTGTTCGCTGCTCGTTGGTTCAGGCCAGACAAATGGCAGAAGAATTAGGATTCCATTTACCAGCTCGAGAGGGGCATGTTAAGAGTAAGTTTCCGCGAAAATGGAAGTCTTGTTGTAAACGAGCATATTTACGGGGGGCTTTTTTAGCAAGCGGATCAGTTAATTCTCCAGGCAGTCAATCATATCATTTAGAAATCAATGCGTCATTAAAGGCAGCAGCGGAAGAAGTCCAAGCGCTTATGAACGAATTCGGCCTTCATGCTAAGCAGATTTCTCGTAAGAAGGGATACGTAGTCTACCTCAAAGAGGGAGAAAAGATTGTTGATTTTCTAAGTTTAATAGGAGCTCATCAAGCACTGTTAAAGTTTGAAGATACGCGTATTTTAAAAGGTATGCGCAATCAAGTAAATCGTCTTGTAAATTGTGAAACTGCTAATATGAATAAAACCATTACAGCAGCTGTGCGGCAATTGGACGTGATTCAGTATATTGAAGACCGGATTGGTCTTGAAAAGTTACCAAGTCATTTACGTGAAGTGGCTGAGTTAAGACTAAAATATCCAGAAATTAATTTGCAAGAACTTAGCGCAAGACTCGGCCACGTAGTTTCTAAATCTGGTCTGAATCATCGTTTTAAAAAACTTGAACAGATTGCGGAACGTCTCAGAAAAGGGCAATCTATATAAATTCAAATATTTTGTCATTTTTCGTGTATTTACGTGATTTCATTGTGCGTCTGCTAGTGATATACTTTTACACAATACATTTCTGAGAGATTGGTGAGATTTTATGGTTGAGGAAACTGTAACTGTGCAGTTGCCAGCAGGATTATTTGCTCGGCCGGCAGCTATGTTTGTACAAGAGGCGAATCGCTTTCATTCGGATGTATTTGTTGAAAAAGACGGGAAGTCTGTGAATGCAAAAAGTATTATGGGCGTGATGTCGCTTGCAATCGCACACGGGCAAAGTGTTGCCATCCGCGCAGAGGGTTCAGATGAAGAACAAGCTGTGAAAAGATTGGTAGAATTGGTTTCAGAGAGCGGATCCTAACGGTTTTCGTTCTGGTCCGCCGCCTTTCATCATAGAATTAGGACAGCAGGTCTATGAAAGGAAGGCGTATCTTGTGGCGAACCGCTTCCAAAAACGGCGCCGTAGAAGTGTGCCCATGATTCTATTTATAATTGTACTTTTTGCTTCTGCTATAGCTGTGTTTGAATTGTATCGTTGGATTATTCCTTTCCATGCAGAGAATCCACTATTTCAAGAAGTGACAATTGGAGAAAATGTTATTAGTAATTGGAAATACGGCGGTGAAAGTGAAGAAGGGTATCTTCGCTTTTACAATAATGCCCAAACGATTGTTTTGCCTCCTGACTCCCATTTATTTGATGCTGACGGTCAGTTTGTTGTGCTTGAACACTATTCTCCGTCGTCGTTAACTTATGCCTATCCAATCGAAGCCGTTCCATTCAAATGGTATGTTGCAGGGGCAGCAGTCCTTGGTCTGTTTATCGGTGGTATATACTATCGATTTAAGTACCGTCCACGTAAACTGGTTACACGAAAGCAGCCTCTTATTCATTCAGATGATGCCATAGATATGTGGCAAAGAATGAAACCTCACTCAAAAGCCAAGCGGTTTCAACCTAAGTCAAGTAAATCAAAGTGGAAATTATAGCAAATATTTATATCTTGATGTTCCAATTACAGTGTTAACAATCGAGATTCCCATTCACTGCTAAATCGTTTGTTGTTGTCGGGTTCAAGTCGTGGTACGCTTATCTGCAGAGCCACCTATAAAGGGGGGGACGTTTCGCGGATGGCGTTACGAGCAGGCCGTGTCCAACAGATTCACAAGCGCGAAGAGCGTGGTATTGACAGAAGCAATGAACCTTTTAAAATTGAGAAGTTTTCTAGGCGGCCTGGCCTGATTGTTGTTCAACGTCCAGCATTTGAGCTTGGTTATACCAATCATGTTCGGGAGATCTATCCACAATGGGGCATAGGTGTCAGTACTTGTATTGACAAGGGTGTCCCAGTGAAACATCCACGATTACGGTTTGACCATTACGTCGATTTGGTGAAAGTATGGGAAGACCAAGAGTACATATATGTGGAAGACATGTATGTTGACGTGCTCATTTATGAACGGTCGTACTATCATATCATCGATTTAGAAGAATTCGGTGAAGCGATGTACAAACGACAGGTCAGTCAAGCGGAAGCAAAACGTGTTCTTGAAAACACACAGAAATTCGTGGATTCGATGAAACGGAGTCGTTTGTCTTACCATATTTGGAAACATAAATATGGAACCAACCGACGTTACCCTTAATCGGACACAAAGAATCGGTTTTTATGCAGTATTTATTAACCAAAAGGGGTGACGGTTGTTGGCAAAAGCGTTGTTGTTGGTCGATATGTCAAATGACTTTATTCGTCTGGACGGAGCGTTAAATTGCGGACAACCCGGTATGGATATTATTCCATATTGCAGACAACTGGTCGAATCGTTTTTGGAGAGTGGGGACTATGTGTTTGATGCAAGAGACTTGCACGACATGCAGGATTATGAAATTGCATCTGGCATGTTTCCTCCCCACAATCTGCGTGAGACTTCAGGGCAGGAACTCGTTTCCGAGCTGAAGGAACCCCTGAGTCAGAAAGAAGACCAGTGGGTATATATTCCGAAAAAACATTATAATGCAGGATATGGGACAAGTTTATTTGATTTAATTCGCGAAAAAGGGATTACTGAAATTCATGTAGTTGGTGTCTGTACTGATATTTGTGTAAGGTATACGGTAAACGGACTCCATGAGTTTAAGACTTCTGAGTATCCTAATCTTCAAATTGTAGTGCATCGACCAGGTGTTGCATCCTTTAATTTAGATGGTCATAAAGAAAGCCTAGCGCACTTTGCTAGTGCTCTAGGCACGTCAATTGTTGAATGACCAATTCCTCGATTTGATAATTATGCAATTCAGAATTTGAATGGGAGACAGAAGCGGCGCCATCAAAGGTCCGCTTCTGATTCCGCTGACGTACGGGGTCAAACATATTGGATGGAACTTAACTTTGGATCTGTTCCATGACTTCCTGCGCTATTTTATTTGCGCTGTCGTTAGAAGCCATCCGTGATGCAGGTTGGGCTCTACGATAAGCTTCCCAAGCGGCAATGCCGACACTCGCACCAATCAACATGGCGGTCATCGTACCGACACCGTTTCTCCTTCTAGGCATCATTCGGTTGCGAACGCCATTTGCCATCCCATTCATTAGTTCCCACATGGCCAGCACCTCCCGTGTCCGTAGTTTAACCAAATCTTGATTTTATAAGCGAAAACCTTATGATTTAGGGCAGGATGATAATGGGAATTCATGTTGCACGCTAAATAGATTGTTTGGATAGGGGCTAGTATGGAATTACAAAAAAATTGGGGAAAGTTATCGCATCCCGCACATAGATTAGTAGCATGGTACAACCTTAATCACCGTGAGCTTCCTTGGCGAAAAACAAAAGATCCATATCGGATTTTGGTTAGTGAAACGATGTTGCAGCAGACGCGTGTGGAAACGGTGATTCCATACTATCATGCGTTTTTAGAGCGTTTTCCGACGGTTTTTGATCTCGCGCATGCAGAAATGGATGAGGTTTTGAAACTTTGGCAGGGACTTGGGTATTACTCTCGGGCTCGAAATCTCAAAAAAGCGGCAGAAGCAATTGTAGAACAGTATGACGGTATAATACCCAGCGCCGTAGATGAGCTGCTTACTTTGCCAGGTATTGGTCCTTATACAGCTGGGGCAGTAGCAAGCATTGCTTTTGATATTCCTGCACCTGCCGTTGACGGGAATGTACTTCGTGTTGTTGCAAGGTATTTTGGAATAGACGATCCGGTTGATAAGCCTATTGCCAAACGTAAGATTACGGAAATCGTACGTTCTTTCGCAGAAGAAGAGAAGCCGTCCCTGTTCACTCAGTCTGTAATGGAACTTGGTGCAACTGTATGCACTCCGAAATCACCGAGCTGTCTAATTTGTCCGCTGAAGGATGATTGTATTGCATTTGCAACAGGCAAAACAAATGAATTGCCGTATAAAACGCCAAAGAAACCCAAAAAAATCATTCAGGTAATTGGGTTTTGGCTGGAAAACGAACAGGGAATACTGTTGGAGAAAAGGCCAAATCGCGGGTTATTAGCCGAGATGTGGCAATTGCCTGCCATTGAGTTGGCTGACGAGAAATTCCCAGCGTCTGCTTCGGAAGAAATGTTGGATGATTTATTGTCTAAATTTATCTTTCTTCCGTCATCTTTGCCTTCACCTTGTGATTTGAAGTCTTATGTGCTGGTTGGCGAGGAGAAACATATATTCACTCATATTGAATGGCGTGTTCGAGTCTTTCGCCCAGTAGGACTTGATTTAAGCCATATTAGATTTGCGAAAGATAGGGTGATGGTATTTTCACCGCGGCAAGAAATTAAGCACTATGTTTTGCCTCGGGTATATGAAAAGATAATTGGTTCGATTCTCGGTGAAAGGGTGAGGTAAAATATGCATAGTTATGCGCTTTCGAGAAGTAATGTGCTCAGTCGTATATTTCTTGGCTTATTTGGTTCTTTGCTTTTGGCAACAGCAGGTGTCTACGTTGGACAATTTGTACCTCCAACTGCAATCATGATCCTAATGATTGTTGAACTCGTGATGATTATTTCCGCGATGTTCATCCAAAGAAGGCGAAGCATCGGTTACGGGTTTGTTTACGCATTTACATTTGTGTCTGGGGTCACTTTATTTCCTGTCATCAGTTCTTATCTATTGACCCTTGGACCTGCACCTGTCATAAAAGCATTAGCCGTTACTGCTGGAGCGTTTCTCATTTCATCAGTTGTGGCCTCTAGAACATCGCTTGACTTTTCGTTTCTTGGCGGC
>JAKADF010000120.1 GCA_021820805.1 Bacillota bacterium | reverse complement strand
TCCGATCTCTGCGGTTAATGGTGGTGCAGATGCTATCAGTATGATTAACACTATTAATTCTCTCATGGGTGTTGATCTAGAAACGTGGAATACGATTCCACATAACGATGGGAAAGGTGCACACGGAGGATATTGTGGCCCAGCGGTGAAGCCAATTGCGCTGCACATGGTTGCAGATTGTGCTCGAGACCCATTGGTCACGAGGCCGATTTCGGGTATTGGTGGTATTAGCAACTGGCAGGATGCAGTGGAGTTTATGCTCATGGGAGCTACAAATGTTCAAATATGTACTGCAGCAATGCATCATGGTTTTCGCATCGTCAAGGATATGATAGATGGCCTTAATAATTATTTGGATAAAAAACATCTATCAGCTGTGACGGAACTCGTCGGTAAGTCGGTAGAAAAATATGATGAGTGGGGTAATTTGAATCTAAACTATAAGGTAGTAGCAAAAATTAACGATAGTATTTGTATCCGTTGCAATAAGTGCTTCATAGCGTGTGAAGATACATCTCACCAGGCAATCGATATTGTTAAGGCACCGGCAGGGAGTAAATACGATCACTCTCTTGTTGTTGATGAAGAAGAATGTGTAGGTTGTAATCTTTGTGTTGAGGTTTGCCCCGTAGATAATTGTATTGAGTTAGTTGAAGTAGACACAGGGAAAGAACCAATAACATGGAAGGAATTTGAGAAGCAAAAGCAAAATGCATAATCTTTTTCGTAGTGAAATAAGTTAAACTCCTGTAAAGATGGCATTCCCTGCCGAGCGACTTGTAAATTGATCTGACTATAGGAGGGGGATGTCATCTTTTCCATGCAGAGTTGCTTGTCCATCCGCTAAAAGTTGAAGGACAATCTTTTACGAGTTTAGTGTGTTTTCTTCGGTTGTAAGAAAGGGCTTTTCTTTAGGGCGAGATGCAACTAAATAGATAAAACTACAAGTTTCAGCTTATATTTGTTTTTACTGTTAGGTAAGGAGGAATAAAATTGGCAATCCAATATGGACTAAGGTCCCGGCCGCACACAATGTTGCTGTGGCTTGCTGCACTCCAATGGTTTGCGTTTATGTTCGCCTCTAACATAACAGTTCCAATCGTACTAGGTCACGCATTTGGTATGACTGTCCAGGAGACAGCGCTTTACACGGGGCGAACGCTCCTAATCTGTGGCGTAATCGCTATTATGCAAATTATTTTTGGGCATCGTTACTCAATTTTAGAAGGGCCATCTGGGCTTTGGTGGAGTGTATTTTTAGTTTTAATTGGAACAACCGTTGAGGTAGGTGGATCTATAGAACGATTGCAACAAGAGCTTGAGTTAGGTCTGATCATTAGCGGAGCAGTGCTTGCAATATTGGCTGTGTTTAAAGTGATTGATAAAATAAAACATTTATTTACCCCTCTTGTCACTGGTACTTACCTTATTTTATTGTCTTTGCAATTGTCTAAGAGTCTAGTAAGCGGCGCACTTGGAATTGGATATATGGGAAGTAAAGGCGTGAACTTGAAAGTTGCGGGCCTGTCATTAATCCTTGTTCTCGTGACTATTACATTGTCCACAAAAGCAAAAGGATTGCTGAAAAGTTTAGCGATTTTAATTGGGCTTGGTTTAGGGTTCACATTGTTTTCTGCTTTTGGATTGGTTCAATTTCCGGCCACGCTCGCGCCCATCATTGCTATTCCGGAAGTTTTTCCATTTGGCCCACCACGTTTTCAGGCAGGAATCGTTTTGACCTGTATCATTACAATTATTGTTTTGCTTTCAAACGTCATTGCTAGTATTCAAGCATTTGGTAATGTAGTTGAAGAGTCACCGTCAGAAGCTGTTTACTCAAAAGGGACACTAGCGAGCGGTATTGGTACTATATTAGCTGGCGCAACTGGGGTAGTGGGCAATGTTCCAATATCCGGATCTGCCAGTTTTGTATCTTTAACAGGTGTGGCATCCCGCTTGCCATTTCTTATAGCATCAACAGGCATGGTTGTTCTTGGTTTTCTGCCTCAAATAGTACAATACGCTGCAATCTTGCCAGCGCCTGTTGGATACGCTGTATTGCTTGCAGTTTTTGTTGATTTGTTCGGTCTAGGACTTAAAGCCTTAAAACAAGGTATTAAAACTGAAAGAGATCTCATAAGTTGCGGCCTAGCAATTTTAACTGGGATTGGTGTTCAGTTTATTAGCGCCGATAAATGGAGTGTACTCCCTCACACTCTCGTCTATCTAGTGAATAATGGGCTTATTGTTGGCGTCATACTTGTGTTATTGCTTCAGCATGCTTTTTTTCGCAACAGTATTACCGTAAGGAATTAGATACTTGTTTACCTCTCTTAAGGATGCGAGTTAAACAGTAGAAGCTAATTTTAACGGGTGAAATTTCATCTCCGCTGAGCAGGCTCCTGGTTGGGATATGAAAATTGTGGAAGGATGGTTTGTTTTGAACATTAATTTATCCAGGCTTAAAAAGTCTATCGAGAGAATGAATAAAATCGGTGAAACGAGTGGAGGTGGTGTTTCACGACTGGCACTTTCTTCAGAAGATAAAGAAGCTAGGGATTTATTCGTGGCATGGATGAAAGAATCAGGTTTAACTGTTTGTTTTGATGATCTAGGAAATATCTACGGTAAACGCCGGGGCTTGAATGATTCTTTGAAGCCTATTGTGGTAGGCTCCCACTTAGATTCTGTTCCGAACGGGGGGAAATTCGATGGTATTTTAGGAGTAATGTGTGCGTTAGAGGTAATTAGAACACTTAATGAAAATCAAATTAGCACCTTAAGGCCAATAAAGATTGTTGACTTCACGAACGAAGAAGGCGCAAGGTTTGAACCTGCGATGTTAGGGAGCGGTGTTCTATCTGGGGACTTTGATATCGAATTTATGTACACACGTGCTGATAAATACGGAAATAAACTCCAAAGTGAACTTGAGAGTATAGGCTATCTCGGTAAACGAACAGAACGATTAACAGAGGCAGAAGCTTATATTGAACTTCATATTGAGCAAGGCCCGGTTCTTGATTTTGAAGGCATTCCTATAGGAGCGGTGGAAGGAATCATGGGAATGTCTTGGTTTAACGTAACCGTTATTGGGGAAGCAGATCATGCAGGACCAACACCTATGAGTATGCGTAAAGATGCTTTATGTGCAGCAGCAAAAATGATTCTCGCTATAAGGGATGTAGCGGATGTTCTTAAGGGTGATGCAGTTACCACAGTAGGAAAGATTGAAGCCCAGCCTGGCATTGTCAATGCAATACCGGGAGTTGTTAGATTTTCTACTGATATTCGGCACGTGGACAATCATAAGAGAAATGTCGGAATTCAATTGATAAAAGAGCGACTCAATCAAATTGCCGTAGAAGAACAAGTTATAGTTGAAATGAAAGAAATATGGTCAATTGATACAACCGTATTTTCTAAAGAAATTGTAGATTTAATTGTAGAAGCTGCCAATTACAATGATTACCCGGTTAGGAGGATAGTTAGTGGTGCTGGACACGACGCAAAGTACATGAATAGTTTGTTCCCTACAGCAATGATTTTTGTACCGAGCATTGAAGGCAAGAGCCATTGTGAAATTGAGAACACCAATTGGTCTGATATTGAAATGGGAGCAAATGTTTTATTGCGTGTCGTAGCAAACTTATCAAATAAGCGATGATAGGGGCAAAAACATTGTGTCAATTCTTTATGGTAGCTTTTCATACAATCTGTCGGAGGTTTCTTATGAAGAATCGATGTACGATGAAATCAGATACTTTTAATAATTCCTATTTATTGTACGAGAAAACATCGTGCACAATGACTGGAGGCCTTTAAAAGTGCGTGTTGGATTACCGAAAGAAATTAAACAGCGCGAGTGTCGAGTAGGCCTAACGCCGGCAGGTGTGAAAGCGTTAGTCGATGCCGGTCATGACCTAGTTGTCGAGAATGGTGCAGGGGAGGGAAGCGGTTTTAGTGACGAAGAATATGCCGATGCAGGGGCCATCATTGGCTCCCAAAAAGAGGCATGGTCCAGTGATTTAGTGATAAAAGTGAAAGAGCCTCTGGAAGAAGAGTTTAGTTATTTTCGCGAAAAACAAATACTTTTTACTTATCTGCATCTAGCGGCAAATTATAAGCTGTTAAATGAGATGTTGAAATCAGGAATAACTGGTATAGCATACGAAACAGTCCAATTGCAAGATAAAAGTCTTCCGTTATTAACACCAATGAGTGAGGTTGCCGGACGGATGTCTGTACAAGTGGGCGCTCATTTTCTGGAAAAATCATTTGGAGGTAGAGGTATCTTATTGGGCGGAGTTCCAGGAGTACCTCAGGCCAAAGTTGTTGTAGTTGGCGGCGGAATGGTTGGCACACAAGCTCTTCGTGTCGCCGTGGGCTTGGGGGCAGACGTTACGGTAATTGATGTGAATGGTCAGAGACTGAGATATTTGGACGAATTGTTTGGCGGCCGCGTTAAAACGTTAATGTCGAACAAATATGCAATTAGAGAAACGATAATCGGTGCAGATCTTGTTGTCGGTGCGGTTCTTATACCGGGTTCACGGGCACCTAAGCTTGTGACGCGAGAAATGGTTTCGTAGATGCGCCCCGGTAGCGTAATCATTGATGTAGCGATTGATCAAGGTGGATGTGTAGAGACAGCGGATCACGTCACGACACATGATAATCCCACTTATCTTGTTGATGGTGTTGTACATTATGCAGTTGCCAATATGCCTGGAGCGGTACCGAGAACTTCGACCTTAGCACTGACAAACGCAACCCTTCCTTATGTTTTAAAACTTGCTAACCATGGAGTTTCAGCAGCCCTTGATGATGCAGCATTAATAAAGGGCGTTAACGTGGTAGGGGGTTTTGTATCGTACAAAGGAGTTGCAGAAGCCTTTAATCTACCATATATATCGCCAGAGGAAGCATTAAAGTCTGCAGTAGCTACGGTAGAAGTATAAATATAAATCATATTTGAACGGAGGATTTTAATGGCTAACGTCACTGCTGATAAGAATGTAACGTCGAAAGGTCAGGAATTACTCGAAAAGGATCGGCAATACGTTTGGCATCATATGATGCCTTATTCTGCAAGTCAAAATCCGATGATTGCAGACCATGGAGAAGGCCCTTATATTATTGATGTCGATGGGAACAGGTATCTGGATGCAATGTCCGGTTTGTGGTGCGTTAATCTAGGATATTCACAAAAGGAGTTAGCTGAGGCTGCATTTAGGCAAATGAATCAACTGCCATTTTATCCGCTTAGCCATAGTCATATCCCAGCTATTCAGCTTGGTGAAAAATTAAACCATTGGCTTGGTGGAGAGTATCGTGTTTTCTTTTCCAATAGCGGATCCGAAGCGAACGAAACAGCCTTTAAGATTGCTAGACAATACCACGCACAAAATGGTGAATCTAGCAGATGGAAAATTATTTCTAGATATCGAGCCTACCATGGTAACACAATGGGTGCATTAGCCGCAACGGGACAATTTGTTAGAAAGTATAAGTACGAGCCACTAGCTCCCGGGTTTATTCATGTCCCACCCCCGGACTGCTACCGGATTTCAGCGGGTCAGTCACCGGAATCATATGCAGAATATTTCGATGAAGTCATAAACTGGGAGACTCCGGAAACAGTGGCGGCAGTAATTCTCGAACCAGTGATTACAGGAGGAGGAATTATTGTTCCTCCCCCGGGATATCTAAAACGGGTTCGTGAAATATGTAACAAATATGGCGTGCTTTTAATTGTTGATGAGGTCATTTGTGGCTTCGGGCGCTCTGGAAAGCAGTTTGGCCATAAGAACTTTGATGTGGTGCCAGACATAGTTACTATGGCAAAGGGCATTACGAGCGGCTATCTACCCCTTTCCGCGACTGCGGTAAAGGCAGACTTGTTCGATGTTTTTCGTGACGATTCAGAGTATGCTCATTTTCGTCACGTAAATACGTTTGGCGGACATCCAGTATCGTGTGCAGTTGCCGTTCGTACGCTTGAAATCATGGAAGAACAAAATCTTGTGCAAAGATCAGCCTCGCTGGGTGAACGTCTTAAAGCGAAGCTACAAAAGCTTGCTGACCATCCGAATGTCGGAGATTTACGGTTCTTTGGTTTGCTGGCTGGAATTGAATTAGTTGCTGATAAATCAACAAAAGAACCTGCCTCCTCGGCGTTTGTAGGTAAGGTCATTGCAGAATGCAAACGTAATGGGGTTCTTATAGGGAAAAATGGAGATACAGTTCGTAACATGAATAATGTAATTGCATTGTCCCCGCCATTTATTTTAACGGATGACGAGCTGGATTTGATTGCTGATACTGTAATAAAGGCCTTAGAGTCAGTTGTTTGATAAAGTTTCGGAAAAATGGGGAGGGTTTTTAATACCTTCTCCATTTTTTTTTTAGTGCGCCATGTTGTTCATTAATACTAAAGGTAAAAGAACTTACAATAGGTCGGCGATAGGAACTATAGGCAATATGTATGTCTTTTCCAGTGATTCACAAAAATAAAATTACTCATTATCAGATGACAAGTAGTTGTTCTTCAACGATAAAGTAACCGGCTATTCTTTAGTGCAAAACATTGTACATTGTCTGAGCTCCTGATAAATCGTATCTCATTTTTGAAAGTTCGTTATACAAATTCGGAGCGAACTCGTGTTCCACAAAATAAATTTTTTCAACGTTACTAGGATATTCAACCATAGTAATCATAATATCCGAATGTTCGACAAGCTTAGAAACTGAGTTCATACATTGTGCACCTGCTGCTAGTTTTGTTCAGCTTTAGAATACTTACGATTCTGTGCTCGTGCTTAGTAACCTTAATTCTTGTTGCCATGCTCGCACCCACTACTCCTATGCCAATAAACCAACGGTAGTTACATTAGGAGTTACATCCATATATTTTCTTTTATTTTCAGAACCAAATGAATAATTTAAATCTCATTATACATAACCAAATTCAAAGAAATCTCTTGTTTATCATTTAGAATATTAAACAACTCTAAGTTTGTCTGTAATACCTCTAGTGCTTCTGAAACAGTTTTCCCGTGACCGAATGCTCTATTTTCCTCGCATACTGCAATGAAGCCCTCTTTTGTTTTTCGAATAACAACATTGAGTACCATAGTCATCTCCACCCTATATGTAATCTTGCACCATTTATAGCTAACTAAAAATTAGTGAGACGGGGTAGTCATTTATGAGCTTACAAAAAAATTCTTTAAACTATTCTAAAGAAAGTTACTTATTTCTCTTCGTGAACCAGTAATTATCCTTTTCTTCAATATAAATAAAATCTCATTACTATTCTAGCAACAGTGATCTTAAAGCCCATCTGTAATGAACTATGCAGTAGAAACTAACATATTGCTGAGAATTGATGCAATTTTATCTCTGACTGAATTAATTGGTGTACTCTCATCAACTGACTCTATGTGGCTCTATTGCAATAAAAAGAAGCATAGCGTAGAGAATCAAGGAACATACCATAGAGGGCGTAGAAATTCTTCCGCATCAAAGATTATCAGGCGTTTTTCCAAGAAAGTCCTTTTTCTGTTTATTGACGGAAAACGCTTTGGACGTGAGAGTCAATTTATTGAGGTCGCCAACCATTAACGCATGTGGCCAACTCCTCTGAATAATTATCCGTTTGCTAATCCACCTGCTAATCAACCACTGAATACGGTAGGTGACCATCAAGGACCAAATGGCCCGAATTTCTTGGAGTGACGGGATTTTTTAATGTTTTAAGGTACTACTAGTGACTGGCTAAAATAGCAATCTCGCGTCTTGAAAACCGCCGTATCTGCAAGGGTACCGTGGGTTCGAATCCCACCCTCTCCGCCAAGTCAGTAAAGTCGCGTAAATCGCGGCTTTTTTGCGTTTTACGGAGAAATACGGATACGAGGGATAGTGCAACGGTCTTGGCTGAAAAAAGTCGAAACTGCTGCCTATAAAACGGTAGACCGCTGCTGTCTCTGACCTTATGTTGCGTGTACAAAACGCAATGTGGAGGGTTTTACATGGACAAAAGAAATGGATTGGTCGGCACACTGTAAGAAGTCGTAAGGGCAGTGAAGCAAAATAAGCTGTGAAATACACCATCCTGCAAGCGTTCGAGATGTTTTTCTATGCAAAGTCTGCTGAGGGATTGTGCAAAAGAACACTTAATGATTACAAAAATTATCACAAATACCTCGTACAATGGTTGGAACAGGAGAACAATGAATTCGTCATCCGGTTTCTTTCTCCGATTCGCAGAATTAGCGATGGAACGGATTCGGCAAGCCGTTGAGGAACAATCGGATGGGTTTTCTGTGAGTGTTGGTGGAGCAGTATGGGGTTTAGATGGCGAGTCATTAGAACAATGTTACGCGATCGCTGATGGGCGGTTGTATGAGTGCAAAAAACTCTCGAAAGTCCTCTGATAAGAATCCATAAGTTGAGAACAAAG
>JAKADF010000119.1 GCA_021820805.1 Bacillota bacterium | reverse complement strand
GAGGGTTTGAGGTCCGTCACGGTCAAATTTGGTGTCCTGTCAGGCAAGGCCATTTCTGGAACAATGGTGACGCCTAGACCCTCTTGAACCATATTCAAAATGGTCCCCATATCTCGAACTACAAATTTGATAGAAGGCAAGTAATTAGCCTGTGAAAACAACTCCAAGATGATGGGTTCACAGCCACCAGCGGACATTATAAAAGGATTGTTTGCGAGTGCTGAAATAGATAGGGTCTGGCTCACTCCCAGCACATGGCCTTTAGGTAGTACAGCAACCATCTTGTCCGTCGTTAATGGAATCATCTCGTCCCCTAGGGCAGTTTGGGCGACGAACCCTACATCAATCACCCGAGTTTGAAGCCACTCTATAATTTCTTGATCGGTCCCCTCGAAAATCACAATGTTGATGTTCGGATGTAGTTTCTCGAATGCACTCATGATTTTTGGAAGTAACCGTGCAGCCGCACTAGGAAAGCTACCAACCCGTATCGTTCCCGATTCAAGTCCTTTTTCAGCCGCCGCTTCCTGTTCAATGTAGGCGATCCGGTTTAGTATGCCACGGATTGGTTCAAGGACCCTCCTGCCAAAATCTGATATCACGATCCCTTGTTTTCTGTCCCTAATGAGCAGGGTTACCCCTAGTTCCGCCTCAAGTCCGCTAATAGCGTGACTCACAGCAGATTGAGTCATATTGAGTACTTCTGCCGCTTTTGTAAAACTCCCCATCTCAACGACTTTGGAGAAAATCTCTAATTGGGTAAATGTCATGAGCATCGCCTCATGTCAATTATGAAAACAATCAATTTTACTCATTTTATATCTGTCGGTATGCTTGAAACAAGGACTTTTGTGAATTCTGGCTAAGAGGTGTATCATCGTGAAACCAAAGGACATTGGTATATTGTTTCTCCTGGCATCCTTATGGGGAGCGTCGTTTCTTTTTATGCGAATTGCATCCCCTGTACTCGGCCCTATTGTACTCATTGATCTCAGGGTTATGATCGCTGGAATTGCTCTTGTGCTATACGCCGCTGTTCTACGCCAACGTCCTCCATTGCTTCATAAGTGGAAAAGATACCTACTCCTTGGTGCTTTGAATGCGGCGATTCCATTCTGTTTGATTGCAGCGGCAGAACTTAGCCTTGATGCATCATTGGCCGCAATCCTGAATGCAATGACTCCGTTATTCACAGCAATTATCTCGTACGTATGGGCAAAGGACCGATTTACAAAGAGAAAATTGATTGGCCTTATTCTTGGTATTATCGGGGTTGTGGTGCTTGTAGGATGGAACCCACAGCAAATGCAAGGACGAATGATCATTTCAGTATTTCTTTCACTTGGTGCAGCGCTCTTTTACGGAATTGGCGGCGTATTTTCGTTAAAAGGGTTTAAGGGTGAAGCGCCAGTCAAACTGGCCATCGGCCAGCAATTGGCAGCGGGAATCATTCTATTGCCCGTAGCCATCTTCTTTTTGCCCCATCGAACGCCTGGACCAGATGTAATCTTTGCAGTCCTTGGTCTGGCGTTGTTCTCGACATCACTGGGGTATGTTCTTTATTTCCATTTGATCACGAACGTTGGTCCGGTTAAAACGCTTAGTGTCACATTTCTGGTGCCGGTATTCGGAGTTTTGTGGGGGTGGTTGTTCCTGCATGAATCTCTTCCTATTGGGACACTGCTTGGCTTGATAATTATCCCGGATTTCGACGATTGTGTCCTCGTGCACCGATCTGAATAATTGAAAAGGCGCTCCCCGTATGGCTAAGATGAGTTTGTCGAGAACAACATCTTGGCTAGGAAGGAGCACCTTTTGGGTGAAACAATCTAATCATACACGAAGTCAATACGCTCGGAAAAGCTCTACAATACATACTCGCTACGATCTGAATGCCGCCACCTCCTTTGGTGGTGCAACTGGTCTCATAGATTTCGTTTTGGGAACGGGTATTGACAGGGAGTTTTGGGTACATGGATTACGCAAGGGTAGAAACACCCAGTTCCACATGGACGATATTGCTCTGACGGTCATTTTCGGTTCCTTGCTGGGTCAGGAACGGATTTTCCACTTTGAGGACATCGAACAAGATCCCCTGTTGAAGCTGAAGTTGGATCTACCGAAGTTACCCGATATGACACTGTTGTATAAGGACCTGAAACGGCTCGGTTCCGACACTGGCATCAAAGCGATACGTTCGGCGCATAGACAAATCCTAAAGTCACTTCTCCCCAAAGGACAGGGCATCGTGGTCGATATCGACTCCTCTGTAGAGACTGTTTATGGTGCGCAGCAACAGTCCGCCGTTGGATATAATCCACACCATCACGGACGAGCGAGTTTCCATCCCTTGCTGGCGTTTGATTCACTCACTGGTTGTTGTCTCTATGATGAGTTGCGCTCTGGGGACGCCCATACATCCGATGGATTTGCGGATTTCTACAAGGCGATGAAAGACCAGTTGCCCGATGGCGTCAACATTCGCGCCGTCCGCATGGATAAAGGGTTTACCGGAGAAAAAGTGTTTCAGATATTGGAGCAAGACAAGCGAGACTACGTGATCAAACTGAAGTGGACCAAGCGACTCGCACAGTTGGCGCAAGCGCCAAATCTCCTCTGGCACTGCATCACAGAGAGTGACCGGGAGCACTGCGACGTGGCTTCCATCATGTATCAGGCAACATCCTGGGACAAGCCTCGTCGGGTCGTGATTGTGCGCCGCTTAGACATTGAACCACAGGAGTGCCTGTGTGCGGATTGGCTCTGGGAATACGAGGCGATTGCCACAACGTTTGACTGGAGCGGCGAGGATGTATGGCACTTCTATAACTTTCGTGGTAACGCTGAGAATCACATCAAGGAAGCCAAATATGGGTTCGCCATCGACCAATTCTCCAGCCAAAATTTCGATGCCAACAAAGCGATGCAAGGTCTAAAGCTGCTTGCGTATAATCTACTCCTGCTGTACAAGCACGTCGTGCTTCAACCAGGGGTGCGCCAGTGGACTGCCGGACGGCTCAGACGAAGACTATTCCATCTACCTGGGATTCTGGTTCGTCATGCACGCCAGTGGAGCATTCGTCTTCCCGTATATGCAAAGCATCGGTCGTTGCTCATGCTTCATGCCGCCACGTAGACTTTTCTTCCAACTGAAAAAGTGGAGTTCATAGCCCCGCTTGGGGAGGGGGAAATTGTGTCCATTGCTCTAGTTCCGTACCATAATTTCGACGTAATCGCTAACAAATCCACCAAATACTTGAAAGCATGCTCCGGTCAATGACCTCAATCACCTAATCGTCGAAATCCGGGGTTATATTAAATGTCATCTCGCTTATCCACCCTGAAATTTCTAATTCCATCCCTGTTGACATTTCGCCCCTCAACTATGCGATAGGTATACTGACCATCGGACTATACGTGTTGGCTGCGTCAAGATATTTTGAGCAGTACCGAACTGCTCATTTTCCGATGCATGCCGCCTTCATTTTCGGATCCGCATTACTCTCATCCACAGAACTCGTCATGGTAACCTCCATAATGTGGACACTTTCTTGGTGGTTTTACCATTTCATCCTCGTCACATCGACGGTTATTTTACTTTCCGGTGTCATCTTGCAGTACAAATCTAACATGTCTATGACACAAACATTTCACCAGATTTTCAGTTCCGACCCAATGGAATATAACCGTATTCAAGTCTCTAACAGTATGCAAAACTTAATTATTGCAACTGAGTCAAAGGATGCTTACACCGCTGGCCACAATTTTCGAGTCGCAATATACGCATTACAACTTGCTGAAACGATGCAGGTAGAACCAGAGTTAATGCGCGCACTAGCTAGAGGCGGTGTTATTCACGATGTAGGTAAAATTCAAATTCCAAGCGCCATTTTAAACAAGCCTGGAAGGCTAACACCTATTGAACGTACCGTGATCGAACAACATCCAATCTTGGGGTATGAAATGTGCAGATACATTGGATTTATGACTGAGGAACTGGCTGTAATTCGGAATCATCACGAGAGATGGGACGGAACCGGATATCCAGACGGGCTAAAAGGAACAGATATACCCTTACTTGCCAGAATCTTGGCTGTAGCGGATGTATACGATGCCCTTACTTCGCACCGTTCATACCGAGAACCTTTGTCTCATGAACACGCTCTTCAAGCAATAAAGGAAGGAGCGGGTTCTCATTTTGACCCAACCTGTGTAAACGCTTGGGTACGTTTATGCAACAACAGAAACTTAGTTATCCCAGAAAATATTTATAAGTCTGACTTGGCTCTAAACCCCTGACCCATCTGCCATGTATGTTATATAAACTAGACATCCTTGATGGTTATAAACTAGGCATCCTTGAAGAGGAGATGCAAAAACCCATTGTGATAGTAGAGGGCCCCAGGTACCCTTAACAAGCCCCCTACTACTTGTTTGACATTCCTTTTTAAAAAACTCATTCTATCCGGTTAATTTGTTCAGTTAATAATTTAATGACCCTGTCAGCTACACTATTTGCCATCGAACTCAACTCAGTATCAGTACGTATTGAAATCGGATGGGGAACAACCGCGTACGGATAGTACGGAATACCGTGTGCGGAGGCGACCGCATAGGCTGTTTCAGTGAACACCTCTGTGCAAATAACTGCTGCGGGAACTCCTTTGTCCTCCATGAACAGTCCATCGAGCAAACTGCTCGAACTGCAAGACCCTCAGTCACCAATTCCCGTAATTAAAAGATGACAGCGAGCTGCCATGTCTTGAAGCAGATCGGCAGGCGCTGTACGGTAAGGTGAAGGCTTTCGAAATGTGAGGACTTCTTTCAATTGCAATCGACTTCTTAACATAGTTGCAATATATGAAAGAAATTTATTAGAATTCGTTTTACCGTTATCAAGGATGCCTAGCACACAATCCTTATAATGGTTCGGTCGTTGTGCAGCTTGTCGTGACGGAGATACAGGAGCCTCCGTTGGGTCTAGATAGACAAATGTCACCTCGCGTACACCTCCCCAAAATAAAATAATTTTAAAACAATTTTTTGCCTTTTATTTTAATACTGAATTTCACAAGCATCATGGTCGAGAATCGGACGCGTAACAGCCTGACTCGACGCACGATTTGTCCAACCAGGTATGAATACTGAAGATCTGCCTGCATCCCCTCCGCCAACCAGAAGCAAAATGTGTTCAGGCGCCGTTACAAGAGGAATCCAGTCCCCAGTTCCTAACCTACTCACAGGAAAATGAAGAGCCTCAAGATCGCTCCGGGATCTACCGGCGTGTTCAAACAAAAACTTCCGGATTTCTTGTTTGCCAAAGCCATGCGCCTTTAGCAAGGACCAATGTTCAGGGCCGATGATGACAACGCATTCCCCATCCATACCCAAAATCATTGTCCCACTCACGGACATGGCAGCAGCGATATTACTTAGAAGCTGTTCAGGCGTCCTTGACCTATCGTCACGAATTTGACGTGTACCTTCGCACGCGAAAACAGTTACGGTGCTCTTCTGCCTTTCGTAACCACGGAGTTCTGCAAGCGTTTGGTCTGCTAGGTCCTCTCGCTCTCCAATACAATACGTATATTTTCCCGCATGGCCGAATGTAGAACGGTCCAAAATCCCAGGCTTTGCACCGGCTAAATTCATAAGAACGAGGCGTATTGCTCGGCCGATTGCCGCATTAGCTCGAAACCCCGGTCCGAATAGGTTGTCTCCTCCATTGATTCCAACTTCATGAGCAAGCGGGCCATTAACGATGGTCAAGATTGCTGCACCAGCCGTACTTGCAGTGGGACCATGCACTCCAAAACGTGGATCCCCCATCGCCCGAACGATAGCAGCGACGATGGGCATGTAACTAGACTTACATCCAGCCATGACAGCCGCAATAGCCACCTTTTCAGCTGCCAATATGCGTGCTCGCTCAGGGATTGCAGCTAAAATTTCCTGCCCATTTAGTCCTGCAAAATCAAGCATCTTCCGGGTATTCTCCGGTGTTGCGGGTATGACCGGAAGGCCGTCGGTCATACCTCCCTCTATTAATTTCTCGATTGCATCCAGAGCATCATTGGCCGTGAGTGAATTAGATTTGACGGTTATCTCCTCCTTTGCAAGAAAGCATCTATTGTTTCAACAGTTGCATATGTTCCGCTTAGTGCCGCCATAAATACGGCGTGAACATCGACTGCTGATATAGTCCGTCCTTTGAAAGTTAAATCTGGTGAGGTACAGGCGTCTTCAATAACAGTGCAGTTAAATCCATAATCTGCGGCAGCCCGTGTGGTAGCATCTATACACATATGGCTCATCATACCGCATATGACAACGTTTTCGATGTCAGCGCTGCGAAGGTTTTCGAGAAGCGAAGTTTCACGAAAGCTATTTGGGAAATGCTTTACGATAACCGGTTCGTCTTCATATGGTTTAACAGTTTCGTGAATTGTAATTCCTACAGTACCCGGAGAGAAAAACGACGCATCGGGCCCAAGAGAAATATGCTGAATAAAGAAAACAGGCAAATGTTCACTTCTAAATAAATCGAGTATTTTTCTTGCATTTACAGCTGCTTTGTTTGTCTCATACAATTCCTTGCGACCTTTTGGAAAATAATCATTTTGAATATCAACAAGAATCAAAGCTGTATTTTTCATTTTGTATTCTCCTCTTTTAGAAATAACCTAAAAACTCAATATATGCGAAGGGTATACAGAGTTTTCGTCTGCTAGGCTTAGTATAAATATTTATATTGTTGTACGCACCTCTATTTATCCGCAATTTTGAATGAACCGAACAACCCCCCTTATCCTTTAGCACAAAGTGACTGTAGGTCTGCAAACAGGAATATCGAAATGTGGTCTATAATGCGATGCAATATGGTTATATCCAATTATTGACGGTTTGTATGGTGCCGAAGGTACAATGGGTATGTAAAAACGGTTGGCATTTCCTTGTTCACGCCTCACATAAAGGGAGGAAGTACAATGGCAAGCAAAAGGAGTGCTAGTTGTAAAGTTATAAAACTCAGTACAGCAAGAAGACGCAGTTTTTGGCGTAGATTCCTCAATTCTTTTTTCGATAAAAATGACATGAAATACTTACTCTAAGTGTATCAAACCCATACAAATACAAAATTGTGGATGATTCTTAGAAGGGCCCAAAAAAGGGTCCTTCCCGTAACCTGCTTTTACAGTTCCTGCATAGATATCAAACTTCAAGAGCACTTTTTACAACCGCATAATCTACGTCAAGTTGATTAAAGTGAGCTTTGCCACATTCAATCTTTGCCTTTTCACTATCTCGCAGGTCATCTTTGTACGTAGATCCCTTTGTCTCGCGCACAAGATAAAGTTTCATGTTTTCTCCTTCAGTTTGTTTCACAATGGCCCAATCTGGGTTGTATGATCCAACTGGTGTATCAATCCTAAACCAACCAGGAAGTTTCACGAAAAAGCTAATATCCTTCCTTGAGTCAAGTTGCTTCGCAAATTCAAATTCAACATTTGAGTCGAACTCTATATGATCGTAAACTGACTTATCAACCTTAACAATGCGATTCTCATATAGATTTAGCTCTTCTTCAAACCCACTGCCATCTTCCTTAAATTTCTTTAACATCTCGTATTCCTCGCCTGTTAACTCATATCTGATGCCCTGAATCATCAATTTCCGAGATGTTTCACGAATCATTCGTGTCGCAAAATCCAAAAATTGCTGTGGATTTATAAATACGTCGTCCAGACGTTCAGATTGAATCAAAATTTCTGCAATTGTGCTTCGTGTTAGCTCTGTTTGCCTCTGGATATAGCCAATTAAATCCGGGACTTGCCTGTCTCTTTCTGAAACATGCTCCTGTCGAACGCTAAGCATTTGTGTTGTTATACCTTTTTTTGTGATATCTACACTGCTTTTGACTGCTTGAATAGACGGAGCTGCTATACTTGGCATAGATTTTATGGCTTTTGCAGCTTGCGTAATCAGAGCCTTAGTATCGTATTCAACTTTATACCGTGTTTTGTACTTAATTTTGTTCCACAATGCTGCGAAATCTTCGTTCTCATGAAGGTCTTGTCGACGACGCACAATTCTGCGTTCACGTTTATTGTCCGGTTTTGGAAAGGTGTCCCCTGTCTCTTCTTCAATCTCCATTTGCAATGAACGTGCAAAGTCGTCATAACTCTCGTTTGCAATAACCGTCACACGGTTCAATGGATGGTCTAAAACACGTCTTCCCGTTTCATCCACAGGTAAACGCAACCCACGGCCAATCTCCTGCCGCTTTTTAATTTCCGAACGAGTTTCATTAAGGGTGCAAATTTGAAAAACATTCGGGTTGTCCCATCCTTCACGTAGTGCAGAATGGCTAAAGATAAACCGTAAAGGTTCATTTATTGACAGCAGCCGCTCCTTATCTTTCATAATCAGTTCGTATGCATCGTCGTCCGCCTGCGTATTTCCAGACGTGTCCTTAGCTTTTCCTTTCTTGTCA
>JAKADF010000118.1 GCA_021820805.1 Bacillota bacterium | reverse complement strand
AAAAGCGATACGGTCTCCCATTAATGCTACATTTTGTTGTAATAATTCACCCGTATTCACATTGAACACTTGACCATTCTTAATCCAAGCCGTTGCAGGCTCTTTGAATTGAGCCACAGAAATTAGATGACCTAATTTTTCTGAACCCATGCTCCGTGGCAGCACCATTCTACTCCCCTTTACAACTCTGGCCTTTTGCGACCATATGAGTACAATCAATAAAGAGAAAAGACGCCTCTACCTGCAAGGAATATCATCCCTACAGAAGAGGCTCCCCTTTGTTCATCGTTGTTTGATTTTTCACATCCGTTGCAGTTTTTTACTTACCTGTAAAAGTAGGCTTACGCTTGTTTGAGAATGCATCGACACCTTCAGCAAAGTCTTCAGTGCTTCTCAGCATTCCATAAGCATAACCTTCTATCTGCAAGCCTGCACTTAGAGGGCCTTCCTGTGTTGCATTAAGAACCTGCTTGGCGACTCGTTGAGCTAGCGGGGAAAACTGAAGAAGCTCATCAACAAGGCTTTGTACCGTTACTTCGAGCTTATCTTGAGGAACAACAGTTGTTAATAATCCCCATTGATACGCTTCGTTCGCAGGTATACGTCGAGCCCGCATTATCATATCTTTAGCACGTCCAAGTCCAGCAATTCGAGCAATACGTTGAGTACCGCCGCTTCCTGGAATCATGCCTAGCCTCATCTCTGGAAGAGCAAGTAAAGTCGTCTCGGAGGCGACTCGGAAATCACATGCCATTGCTAATTCAAGTCCAACGCCAAAGGTGAATCCTTGCAATTGAGCAATAACAGGTTTCGGGCTCCGCTCAGGCGCAGCAACGTTCCTATGTAACACGGATAATTCTTCTGGATGGCGTTCCATGAACTGGGCGATTGTCCCACCGGAAGTAAAGGCCTTTGTTCCTTCACCTTTTAAAATAATGACTCGGACTTCATCATCCTTATTTAAAATTTCAAAGATCTCATTTAAATCAGCTCGTGCGTAATAACTAAGTGTATTCATTTTCTCCGGGCGGTCTAGTACAATCGTAGCCGTCTTCCGCTTGATATTTTTTTCTACCCTGAGGTGGTCCCAATCGCCGCTTATAATTTGCACTTGTGCTTGTTCCTGAGTCACGAATATACAACTCCTTTATCTTGTTGTAGACCATAGCCTAATGATTCTAAAAAAATCGAAAAACTACAGGTAAATTGTACGATGTTTTTGACAACAACATTTTAGATATTCCTACTATTTGAATATTAAATTTTTGCTAATCTGATTGCAGCTCAGTGAACAGGTTACGATACTCTGTTGGTGTTCGGCCTTCAATCCGCTTAAAGGTTGTTGAGAAATAACTTAAATTTGAAAACCCAGTATTATTAGCAATAACTTCAACAGGTAGAGAAGTTATACGTAAAATAGTTTTTGATTTATCAATCCTAAACTTTGTTAAATACTCGGTAAAAGTCATACCAACTTCCGTCTTAAACAATCGACTAAAATAGGAAGGACTTAAATACACACTTTCTGCCACATCTTGAAGGGATATGGGCTCATTATAATGTTCACTTATATAGGTTAAAACGCTTTCAATTGGGTTCCCAAAGTCTATCGAGGATTTTGAGGACGAACGAGTTAATCGATTTTGACTTTGTATTTGTTCTGCAGCATCTCTCAATAAATTTTTTTCAATAATTCTTTCAAGCACTAAAAACAATTCAGTTTTTATAATTGGCTTTACAAGATATCCAGCAAAACCTGCATTTATAGCTTGATAAGCAATTTCAAACATTTGTAAGTGTGACAATACAATAATTTGAATACTCGGACTTGTATCCATAATCTTCTGGCCGAAATCAAGCCCATCAATGTCGGGCATTGAGAGATCAAAAATAACAATATCAGGCTGCTCCTGTTTCAACAGCATCAAACTCCGCTGAGCGTTACTCGCCTCTGAAACAGAAAGGTAGTTGTACGGACTGTCGGAAAGCAGCTTGCAGAGTGCTTGCCGGCTAGCAAAATCGTCAACCACAAGAATATCACTCACTTGCTTTCTTCTCCTTTTGGTTTTAACTGTTTCCTTAACAGTTTCCCTGTAGGTCCCTTAGGAAGTTCCTTTACAAAAAAGTATTTTCTCGGCCGCTCATAGTTAGATAATGTGCCATTTTTCTTACAAAACCTATCCAAGTCTAAAGGAGACAATTGAGAATTCTTCGGAACTACATACGCAACAACAATTTGACCCCAACGATCATCCTTCTCACCTACTACTGCAACCTCATTAACCGAGGGATGGCCGTACAGCACCTGTTCAACCTTAAAAGGAAAAACATGATCAACACCAGAAATAACCATCTCATCAATTCGGCCTACTACAAATAAATCATCTTCGTCATCATATATTCCAATATCCCCGGTAAAGTACCAGCCGTCACGAATAACTTCCCGCGTTACTTCTGGTCGATTCCAATACCCCTTAAATGCTTCATCAGTACCCATGTGCGCAATGATTTGCCCAATCTGATTCTTTCCTACTTTGTCATTTATATCAGCGTCAGCTGCCACAGAAATCAAACGGATATTTTGATTAATCCCGGGTTTCCCAGCACAACCAGGTTTAACATTTAGACTGGTACAAGTAGAAAAGGTATAAATTTCCGTACTCCCGTAATGATTCATAAACACTTTGGGTTTTAAAGCTCGTTCGCAATCCAGTGTAAGTTCTGGAGTCATCGGCGCTCCGGCATAACCAATCGCACGGATAGAAGAAATATCAAAGTCTCCAAAATGCTTGGTTTTCAGCAACTCATGATACATTCGTGGAATCATGTATAGATCCGTTATATGTTCATTAGCTACATACCTTAAAATAGTCTCACCATCAAAATCTGGAATAGCAACATATTTCCCGTTTAAGATCGCCATGGCTAATAAACTCCGAACACCCATCGTATGGTAAAGAGGCATTACGCCTATTGTACTATCAAATAATTCATAACGATTTTGGATAATATGTGCCATTGTAGAAGCGTATTCATTTTTGTGAGACCTTGGGACTCCTTTGGGTATTCCTGAAGTGCCAGACGTGTATAGCATTAAAGCGATTTCATCGTCTATGCCAATATGAAGTTCAAAGCTTTCCGAACCATTTTTAAGAAGCTCTGAATAACTAATATCTCCACTATCCGGGTCAAGGCTTATATAAATAGGTTTAAATTCAAGATTCACTTTGGGAATTAATGAATAAACGAAGTCCTCATATATAATGGCCTTTGGCTCTACATCATTGATACAATAACCGATATCCGATGAAGACCGATTAAAGTTAACCGGTGTAAATACTGCGCCAATTTTTTGAAGAGCCCAAAATAGACATACAGTTTGAAGTCGATTCTTAAGAAGAACCATTACTCTGTCACGATGACCAATCCCTAGTTTCTTCAATGATGAGGCAATGCGATTAACTTCAATATTCAGTTCCCGATAGGTATATGAATGCTCTTCGTCGACAAAAGCCAACCTATTTGAGCCTCGGTCAACAGCAAACTCAAAAAGCTCCCCTAGGTTCAATCCTAACTCACCTCAAAAGTTAACAAGTGTTTGTAATAGTTTACATCCAGGCAAGTGCCTTTACAATGCGATTTAACGAAATAGTACCTCTTTACGAATGGTTAATAAATATTGCAATAAAAACGCTCACTTACCGTAGTAGTGAGCCATAAGATTGTCTAAATCCAAAATGTATTGAAAGTAAATCTCATCTTTTAACTTAGTACAACTGAGAAACAAGTTCCAATACTTCCTGTTTGGTTGCCGACCTAGGATTAAAGCGAAGCTGGACACTCTGCAATGTCTGCTCGGCAATACCTGCAAACATATCACGGGTTACTCCTACATCAGCCAACTGTTGCGGAATACCAATATCCTTTGCAAGCTTTTGCACTAGTTCTGGCGCATCCTCAGCCGAATTTGTTTCCCCTGCGGACAATATTTGCGCTACGCGAGAAAATTTATCATCATTTGCAGGCAAGTTAAATCGCATCACGTGCGGCAAAAGTAAACCAATTGCTACTCCATGAGGGACATGTGCATGACCGCTAACTGCAGCAGCAATTGCATGTGTCAAACCTAGATATGTGTGGTTAAATGCTATCCCGGCCAACAGGCTTGCCTCAGACATTTTGTTTCTGGCAATTCTGTCATTCCCATAAAAAACTGCTGTTTTAAGATAGGATCCTACAAGCTCAACAGCACGTAGGGCTAATGAATCCGAAAAAGAATTATCTATTCGGGAAACATAAGTTTCTACAGCATGTGCCAAAACATCAATTCCACTTGAAGCCGTAATATGACTTGGCAGTGAATAGGTTAACGACGAATCGACTAAAGCAACTGTGGGCGCCATGAAAAGACTTGTTACAGTAACTTTCAAGTTATTCTCCCAGTCTGAATATACCCCAAAAAAGGTTACTTCACTGCCAGTACCTGATGTTGTAGGTATTACAATCAAAGGAATGCTGCTTGTATCTTCAACAGGCTTTGCACTTAAACCAGAATAGTCACGGATGTGCCCGCCCTGAGCGGCGATGACTCGTGCCCCTTTTGCTGTGTCAATTGAACTTCCTCCGCCAACCGCAAGTATTAGGTCTGCTCCACACTCACGAAATACACAGGCTACTCGCTGGACAGTTTCGACACTCGGGTCTGGTTCCACATCGCTAAAGAGCTCAACTTTAATATCGTTTGAAAAAAGCAGTTCTTCAATTGGTTTAATTACACCAGCCTTAACTAACCCAGGGTCTGTAACTAGAAGCACCCTGTCAGGGCTGAATTTTGAGACAAATGAGGGAAGGTCGTGTTCTACGCGACCTTCACCAAAGTACACTTGTGTTGGTATGTGTATACCGAAAGGATTCATCAACATACATCTCCTCTAGAAAACTAGCAAAACAAGATATGGTCTTAATACTTTATAGGGATAAATTAATGTGCTTTGTCTCTGTGAACTCCATTAATCCTTCAATCCCCCTTGTGCGTCCAATTCCACTTTGTTTAAATCCACCAGATTCAGCCTCAGCAAAATTCTTGTTGTATCCATTAATCCAAACAGTTCCTACCTGAATTTGACGGCTTACACGAAAAGCACGGCTTACGTTCTGAGTCCAGACTCCAGCTGACAGTCCATAAGGAGTGGCGTTAGCCATGCTGACAGCCTCCTCTTCGTTAGAAAATTTCTCTATTACCAATACTGGCCCGAAAATTTCTTCTTGGATGACGGAGCTTCCCAAATCCAGTCCCTCAATGATAGTCGGGGCAACAAAGTAGCCTTTATCGTACTCTGGACCTGTAAGTCGATATCCTCCGGTAATGATGTTTCCTTGTCTGCGTCCTTGCTCAATGTATTCTAGAATCGTTGATAACTGACGTTCAGAGATAATTGGACCCATATCTGTATTCTCTGAAAGTCCATTCCCAACAGCCAACTTTTCAGCATACTGACTTGCAAGCTTTATCCCCTCATCATATAAACTTTCATGAATTAAAAGCCGGGAACCAGCCATGCATATCTGACCTGAAGTCATAAACAGGGAACGGCAAGAAGTAGAGATGGCCTTTTGTAGGTCAGCATCCTCAAATACAAGATTCGGTGACTTGCCGCCTAACTCTAAAGCTAGTTTTTTCACTTGTTTTGCTGCCCGTTTCATAATACCGATGCCAACTTGTGTACTGCCTGTGAAACAAATCATATCCGTTTTGGGATGCTCGACAAGTACATTGCCAATCAAACGTCCTGAGCCGGTAACAAGAGATATAATCCCCTTAGGAAATTCCGGGACATTATCCAGTAATTCAAAAAAACGTGCGGTAATCGCGCCTGTAATTTCAGCCGGTTTAACAACCACAGCATTTCCTGCAGCCAAAGCCGGGGCTAGGTCCCGAAACAGTAACAGAACTGGCCAGTTCCAAGGTGTAATCATAGCAACAACACCGATAGGTTCCTTCGTAATGAATCCAAAATTATCTTCGGACGGCTGAAAGGTCCGGCCGAAAACATTTCGAGCCATGGTGGCATAATACCGTAAAGAATCAATCGAACTCGCAATTTCCACTCTCGATTCACGGATTGGCTTGCCATTCTCTAAGGTAAGTAAATAGGCAAGTTCATCACTATTCTTTTCAATAGCCTCTGCCCATGCGAGCAACGCCTTAAACCGACTGTGAGAGTTTGTGGCCCAATCCGAATCGGCTAATGCTTTAACAGTAAGTTCTACTGCAAGATTCGCGTCACTTTCTATGGAGCTCTGTGTATAGGCAATAATCTCACCGGTTGCAGGATTACGTGATTCAGTACAATTTTTTGATTGAGATGATATCCAATCGCCACCAATATAGTTTAAGTAGGTTCTTGTCATTGTTCATCCTCTTTCGTAACTCAATCTCCGAAAATCAAAGCATTCACATAGTGGACTTCGGTACTTTCCCTAGGCAAATCTTCCCTTTGTTTCGGGAATAATAAAAGAACCGATAACGTACACCAGGAAAATAACTCCTATAAACCATCCTAAGGATGTCGGGATATTTGAAACAGTCCCGCTGGAAAGGGTTACAAAGGTTGGCATCATCCCGCCAATTGCAAAGCCCATATTCCATGACAAGCCAGTTCCTGTCGAACGAATTTCCGTTGGAAAACGCTCGTTAAGAAAAATTAAAACTGGCGCATATGCTGCATTTCCAATAAAGGATAGGACCAGTGCATACAAAGTTACTGCAACAAATGTATGTGCTCCGGCTAATCCGTGATAGAGCAGTGGCAACCCAACTAAACCAATTAAACCAAAAACCATAAATGTTTTTTTGCGTCCAATATACTCGCTTAATTGGCCAACTAAAACTGCGGCAAAAACAATAATTATACTAGCAAATATTAAAATTTCAGACCTTTCTGATTCGGAAATAGATTTATTGATTACTTTCAAGAATGTAGGGAGATAACCTGATGTAAGGTAATATCCTGAACCTCCTCCTATTACAACCATTAAATTAATAATTAAGGTTGGGAGGTATCGCTTTGAAAATACCATTCGGACTGGAGCCTTCACCGCCTTGGCAGAATCGCTTGTCGCGGATAGCCAGAACGGTGATTCCTCAAGCGAATTGAAAATAAATAGACCTAAAACTGCACTGAGTAATGCTGAGAAAAACATAAACCGCCATCCCCATACATTAAAAGCTGAACCCGGGAATATTGAAACGAGAATCCAATAGATAACCGAGGCGATTAAGGAACCGATGCCGGCACCACCTCCACCAATGAGACCGGACATGAGGCCACGCCATTTTGGAGGAACAGTTTCCGTCCCAATTGTATGAGTTGAGGCAACAACACCACCTACAAAAACCCCCTGAACAAGCCGAAGAACGAGAAAGAGAATTGGCGCCAGTACTCCTACTTGGTGAACCGTTGGCAGTGCTCCAAGTAATGCAGTAAAAATACCAACACCGACTATCGCTATCATCATTGCTTTTTTTCTACCATGCTTATCTGCATAAGAACCAAAAACCCCAGACCCAACTGGTCTCATTAAAAGTGTGACAGCAAATGAAGCGTACACAGAAGCGAGAGACAGGGTTGCATTTGCTGATGGAAAAAATAATTTGCCAATTACGGGCGCTACATATAAAAGCACAAATAGATCAAATAGATCCAGTGACCAGCCTAGTACCGAACTAACTATGGCTGCTGAAATCTGGCGAGAATTCACTGAAGGGGTACTAGAACTTACTTCTGAAACTTCTATTGACATTAATATACCTCCCAATTTGTTTTTTTATTGTCGAAATATTAACCGAATATATCTCTTTGTCTTCTGTTGTACATATCCATAAGCCTTTCCAGACCACGCTCATCCGCTGGGGGTTCAACCTCCGCCCTATTCGTTTTAATATTCTGACTATATCGTGTTCTAATATAGGGTAAATAGTCTTCATAGACTTCCTTGATACGTTTTGCATACCGCTCATCTTGACTAGCATAGTGCCTTAGAAGTGTGAGTCCAAAACCAACATGCCTCCCTTCATCGCGCTGAATATTGCGAAAACCCTCCGAAAGACCAGGCAACATTCCTTTTTTTCCAAATACATGAACAAAAATTTGATATCCTGTATTCGCTTGTACTCCCTCTATAACACCTTGATAGTGGGTAAATGCTTCCACTATTGTCATCGTTTTGTCTTCATGCGAGTTATTCTTCAAGCTTTCAAGTAGATTTGCAGCCCTGTCATTCAGCGAATCGTGTACATGATTAATGAGGGCTGGCCTTTCATTAGTTATTTGAAAAACCTCCTGGAAATAGCGAACGAAAAAGTCCGTGTGCTTGAATTCCTCTACTAACTGGGTACTTAGGTAAGCCTGCTGCCATGTAGTTGTCGTTGACATAATCCATGGGCAAAATACTTTTGCGACATTTTCTTCCGCATTATAAAATGCCCCGCAAAAA
>JAKADF010000117.1 GCA_021820805.1 Bacillota bacterium | reverse complement strand
GGATCGCGTTTACGTCAAGCATATGTTAAAAGCTCCAGTTATCGACCCAGAAGACGGACTACTTCTTAGTACCCGAGGCACTCCTCAGGGCGGTCTGTTGTCCCCGTTACTTGCGGTCATCGCGTTGCAGGGCATGGAGAAATATTTACGGCAGAAGGCATTCCAAATGAGATTTGGAGCAGCCGTGCAAACCCCGGCATCAACATCGTCTCCTATGCGGACGACTTTATCGTCACGTGCAAAACGAAGGAGCAAGCAGAGCAGTTTGTCCCAGTCATCGCCCAGTGGCTTGCGGGAAATGCAGGTGTCGAACTCAGTCTATGGCCATTCGGCTACTCAATCCAATCATTCGAGGTTGGGGCAACTATTACAGCGCACAGGTCAGTAAAAAGGTCTTTGCCTACTGTGACCAAAAGATTATTCAGATGCTGTGGAAGTGGGCAAAACGGCGCCACCCTAAAAAGAGTGCAGCGTGGGTATACCAGAAATACTTTACCCGACGGGGAACCGAAATTGGGTATTTGCAGATGGGCCGTTCACTTTGGCCACCATGAGCGATATACGCATCATTCGGCACATTAAGATACAGGGGCGGCGCTCACCCCACCGACCAAGTGATTATGAATACTTTGAGGCTAGACGTGAGCAAATGCTACTCAAACGACTGAATGGCTTCCAAAAGAAAGTGGTACGCAAAACAGGAGGAAGATGTGCTCCATGCGGATGTAACATCTCAGTAGAGCACTTTTGTCGCTGGCAGGTCAACGGAGATAATGCCATTCTCTTCGCGAGGATGATTTCCGAACGATTAGGCGGGCACAACACGATTGAAAATGTGGCCGTCACGCATCGGTGGTGCTACGAAAAGTACCGCTCTATAAATGACTATGATACTCTACCAGACAATCCAGAACGCTACCTTTCCAATCAGGAAAGCATTGTTGCTGGACAAGTGGTTTGGCAAGGGAAACAGTCAGAAGGCGAACGACGACGTCAAAACTGCAGGATGGCTTGAGCTGCATAACGGGAAACTGTTACGTGCAGTTCTTAGGGGAGAAGGGGGCCGCAAGGCCTCCGACTTACCCAGCGGCATTAACATTAATAAGAGGTTTAGTAGCATATCGGGTTGGTATGCCATTTTGTTATTTCAGCTGAGCTTGCAAATTTTTCCCCTGATCTTTCCTCATAAAACCTGTAAACTTGAAAAATAAGCTTACTTTTTTACTATTTGCGTTATGTACGTAATGGATGACCTATCATCAACAGTTAGAATTAATAAGATAGGCACAAGAAAGTACCCATACCTCGTTTATTTAGATGTTTAATTGAATGGTTATTTTACAAACGGTTAGCGACATAACTAAGTTCTTCAGCGTATCTGCGAGGGTACCGTGGGTTCGAATCCCACTCTCTCCGCCATAATATGACTGAAACAATAGAATAATCTTAAAATTAAATAGACAATTTCTCTAATATACGAGTAATATAGACTTACTAGTTTAAAAATTAATAGGAAAGGTGAGAGAACCTTCTTGTGAGGTGCTTGAAAGCCGGGAAATACGGCTTTGGGAGGGATTATACACCATGGGGAATGGCTATGAAGATTTTTGGATGAAACTAGGCGGCCAGAAAGTCCGTTCAACGTATTCACAGATTCAAGATGAATTTTGTTGGAATATTCCTGAATATTACAATATTGCCGTAGATGCATGCGACAGACATGCAAGCGACCGGGTTGCAATTATCTACGACAAGGAAGATGGCTCTCATGAATCGTGGACTTTTACAGACCTGAAAGCTTCCTCCAATCGATTGGCTAACGCATTGCAAGGACTTGGAATTGGCAAGCAAGATCGCGTTGCTATCTTTTTGTCCCAATCGCCAATTTTGCCGATTGCACATTTTGCGACCTACAAGCTTGGTGCCATCGCCGTTCCACTTTTTACTCTTTTTGGTTCAGATGCCGTACTTTATCGTTTAAATGATAGCGCTTCCAAAGTCATCATTACAGATGCAGCGCATGTAGATATGATTATGGACCAAAAATCGCAAATACCGGAATTGAAGCATGTCATTGTGGTGGACAAGAAGAAACCTGGAACTCTTTATTTGGACGACCTCCTTTTACCTTGTTCTTCTGACTTCACGCCTGTTCAAACGAAAGCCGATGACCCGGCGGTGATTATCTATACCTCAGGTACAACTGGACCAGCCAAAGGAGCACTGCATGCACATCGCTTACTATTGGGCCATTTACCGGGTGTCAGTTTACCCCACGAATTAGCTCCTCAACCAGCTGATCTCTTTTGGACACCTGCGGACTGGGCATGGATCGGAGGCATGTTTGATGTTCTGTTCCCAGCATTACATTGGGGCCTTCCGATTGTGGCTCACCGCATGACGAAATTTGATCCCGAACATGCATTTGAACTGATGGCAAGATGGCACATCAAAAATGTTTTCTTACCACCGACCGCAATCAAAATGATGCGGGAAATTCCAAAACCGAAAGAGCGTTGGCCGCTCGTTGTCAGATCCATCGCCAGTGGCGGCGAACCACTCGGCGAAGAGACGCTCAGATGGGGGAAGCAAGCACTAGATGTCCAAATCAATGAATTTTACGGCCAAACAGAATGTAATGTGGTGCTCGGCAACAGCGGTGGTGTATTTACAGTGAAGGCAAATTCGATGGGGCGGCAAATTCCTGGGCATACCGTTTCCGTCATCGACGAGATGGGGGTTCCGGTCAGTCATGGAGAGAAAGGAGAAATTGCGGTTCAGTCACCGGATCCTGTGATGTTTTTGGGATATTGGAATCGCCCGGACGCGACAAAGCGGAAATTTGTGAATGGCTGGCTTCGAACAGGCGATATGGGCTACCAGGATGCGGACGGGTATTTCTTCTTCATTGGGCGAGGTGATGACATCATCAGTTCTGCGGGTTACCGCATTGGTCCTGCCGAAATTGAGGAGACACTTTGTAAACATCCGGCGGTTCTGATGGCCGCTGTCGTTGGCAGTCCGGACTCAAAGCGTGGAGAAATTATCAAAGCATTCATTCAATTGCGAGAGACGATTTTACCATCGGAAGATTTGTGCGGGGAATTGCAAAAGTGGGTGAAAGAGCGCTTAGGCGCGTACGAGTATCCAAGAGAACTGGAATTTGTAAATGAGTTCCCTATGACCCCTTCCGGAAAAATTCAAAGAAAAGTCCTCAAAAAGAGAGAGTATGAACGAAAAGGTATGCCATTGTCGTAGGGAACCACATTTTGAGCTTGAATACGCACGAGGAGAGGAGGAGGATCGAGCACCAGAAAAAGATGATGAGGCAGTCAAAGTGTTTCCATGAATAAGAAAGAAAAAAAGGGGGCATTTACAATGACATTAAAGAAAAATGTTGCTGTCGCAATCATGTCACTGGGTCTGGTTGGATCCCTTACTGCATGTAGTACCGCAGCCTCGTCTGGTTCGTCGCAAAGTAGTAACACTTCTGGCAATTCCAGTTCCAGTTCCAGTCCGGTTACAGTTGCGGCAATCACGGCCCTATCCAGTTCCGTCGCAGATCTTGGCGTGCCCGGGTATAATGCCGAGGCGCTTGCAATCAGCCAATTAAATGCAAACGGCGGACTTTTGGGTAGACAGGTAAAACTCGAGAAATTTGATGCAGCGGCAAAACCAAATCTTGGATCGCAAGACGCACAAACAGCTATCTTACAGGATCACGTTGCTGCACTGTTTGGCCCTGTTTCAAGTGCGGTTGCTGCTGCCATTGAACCTGTTGCTGCACAGAATCATACCCTTGTATTTTTCCACACTAGTAACGATATTTCATTGACAACCAAAGGATTTACAAAATATGCATTCCAGGTAGTCCCGAATACCAATATGGAATCGACTGCCCTAGCCCTCCTCTTCAAGGAAAAAGGGTGGACCAAAATTGCAACCATCTCCCCCAATTATTCGTATGGTAGAGATACAATATCCCATTTTTTGGATGTTTTGAAAAAAGAGGGAGTTCACTACACCATAGTCAACCAACAATGGCCGGAACTTGGTACGACTGATTATAGCAGCTATATTAGTACGCTTTTGGCATCGAAGCCACAGGCTGTGTTTTCTCCGCTCTACGGTGGAGATTTAGTGTCGTTTGCAAAACAGGGTAATCAGTTTGGTTTATTCCAAAAAACGAATTTTGTCAGTATGTTTGGCGTTACCGTGCTGCAGGATCTTGGCAAACAGGCTCCAGTCGGCGCTTGGGGCTATGCTAGAGCACCGTTCTGGGCATTTAATAGTTCAGATATGACCAATTTCGTTAATGCATATCGACAAAAATACAATGAATATCCAACCTCATATGCTTTGATGGCATATACAGCTGTTCAGACATGGGCTTATGGGGTGAAAAAAGCTGGGACGTTCGACGCCGATAAAGTTGCCGATGCGCTCAGTGGTGCAACCGTTCCGACAATCCGCGGACCTATCACAATTCAACAGAGCGACCATCAGGCGGATATTGGCGAGTGGGCAGGGCAGGTAACCCTGAATAGTCAGTACCCATTTGCATCCTGGAAAAACACAGTTTACTTTACCCCGGGGCAGATTATGGGAACAAAATAGTTTGTCCAGCCAGTGGTGCAAGAAGAGGTAGGAGGGTACAGACATGATTCCAGTCTTGGCAGGGTTAACGACAGCTGCGATTCTGTTTATTGTAACGGTTGGCCTCAGCCTTGTGTTCGGGACCATGCGTGTCATTAACTTGGCACATGGGACGTTTTACATGATTGGCGCGTATCTCGTCACGTTTACATTTGGTACGATTACGAGTCGTAGTTTGGGCTTCACTCTTGGCTTGTTCTTGTCATCGGCCGCCGTGGCCATTCTTGGGATTGTGATTGAAATGTTGATTTTACGCCGTTTATATGGTGCCGAACATTTACTTCAGCTCCTGGCAACGTGGGCCTTGCTGATGATTTTGGAGCAGTTGGTCATTATGATTTGGGGTCCACAAAACCGAACTGGAGTCATACCAGCATCCCTTAGCGGCAGTATTGTAGTGACGGGTCAGCAGTTCCCAGTGTATGATTTGTTCTTGATTCTGTGTGCGGTTGTCATTGCAGTCCTATTATGGATCGTTATCCAACGTACTCGCCTTGGCAGATTGATTCGGGCTGCAGTCCAGGATATCGAATTGATTCGCGTTTTAGGAGTCAATGTGAATCGCCTCTATACGCAGATATTTGCAATTGGCGCGTTTCTCGCTGCGCTGGGAGGGGCCCTGATGGGCCCAGCCACCTCCGCGGGTCCGGGAATGGACGTTAATATTCTGGTTGAAGCTTTCATTGTTTCTGTTATCGGTGGGCTCGGCAACATATGGGGCGCAGCAATTGGCGCACTCATCATCGGGCTTTTCCAGTCGCTAGGAAATTTGGTTGTCCCGGAATTGGCAGGACTTGCGCCATATATTGTGATGATATTAGTTCTTGTCATTCGACCTCAGGGGCTGCTCGGAAAGATGGAGGGATGACGTATGAGCCTGAAACCAAGAATCCTCTTCCATCAAAATTTCGGTGCAGAAGAGAAGCGACTTCGGAGTGGGCGGGCTGCCGTATTTGGATGGCTGATAACTCTTGTTATTTTTGCTAGTGTCCCGTTTTGGTTATCACTAAAAAATACACTTCTTGTCGAAGGAATCATCGTCGCAGGGCTCTTTGCCCTGGCAACCAATTTTCTCGTTCATTACGCGGGTCTAATTACATTTGGTCAAGCTGTATTTTATGGTGTCGGTGCCTATACGGTGGGACTTTTTTGGGAACATACGCATGTTCCGTTCATTTTAGCATTCATTTTAGGTCCCATCTTCGGGGCTGTATCTGCCTTGATTGTTGGGGCATTAGCGCTGAGGGCTAGAGCTTTCTACTTCGCGTTGCTGACGCTCGGCTTCTCGCAGTTGTTTTATTCGTTGGCGCTTGTGTTCTATGGATTTACACAGGGAGATACCGGGATTTTCGGAATTACTCTGCCGAAACTTCTTAGTTCTCCGGTTTCGAGCTATGAATTTTTATTGATTCTCGGCGCATTGGGAGCGTTTTTACTCTGGTGGATCATCGACACACCATTTGGTCTGACTCTGAGAGCAATCCGAGACAACCGGATGCGTGCACAGTCACTCGGAATGAACACCTATTTGCAGTTGCTAGTAGCTTTCGTGATTAGCGGTCTGTTTTGTGGGTTAGCAGGTGTAATGTTTATCGTTTATCAGCAGCATGCATATCCCGAGATGATGAATTGGGAATCGTCGGGAACCCCGATTCTCATGTCTGTTCTCGGTGGTTTGTCCACGTTCGTAGGTCCGGTGGTCGGTGCAATTGTCTATACGCTACTCGCGAACTTTGTTGGTTCAGTCAGTACGTACTGGGAATTGATTGTTGGAGTCGTCATTTTATCCATTATTCTGATTTATCCCGGAGGTGTTGTGCAAGGCGGAATTCAGCTTTGGCAAAAATTGCGGATTCGAAATCCAAATACAGACAAGAAAAAGAAAGCAAGAAATACAGGATGAGGAAGACATCCTTTGGTTTTTGTAGTCAAAGGGGGCTAGCGTTATGAACACACAACCTGTTGAAGAGCAACCTATGCTCGCGGTGTCCGATTTGACGAAGATTTTTGGCGGTTACACTGCTGTAAATCATGTTTCGTTTCGGGTAGCACGTGGTGAAGTCAGAGCAGTGATTGGTCCAAACGGTGCCGGTAAGACCACCTTGTTCCAATTGTTAAGTGGATATTTAAGGCCAACAAGCGGCAGCATCGTATTCGACGGGGTGGAAATTGCCGGGAAGCGCCCTCATCAGGTTGCTCGTTTGGGTGTGGGACGAGCTTTCCAAACAACCAATATTTTTCCTACTTTTACGGTTATGGAAAATGTATTGATTTCGTTGTTCACGCATCATGGTATGCACTTTCGAATGTGGCGCAGAAAGGAGCGAAGAATGCTTGAAAAAGCGGAGCACATTCTCGAAATGGTTCATTTGGAGAATAATCGTTTTACAGCGGCTAACACACTCGCTCACGGAGACCAGCGGGCACTCGAGATTGCAATTGCGCTTGGCTGTAAACCAAAGATGCTTTTTCTAGATGAACCGACAGCAGGAATGTCTCCATTTGAGACACAAGAAACCATTTTACTTTTGGGTCGAATCATAGAGGAGGAGAATCTCACAGTCGTTCTTTCTGAGCACGACATGGATGTGGTTTTTGGCTTGGCCAAACAAGTGACAGTTTTAGAAGCGGGAAAAGTTCTTGCAGAAGGAACTCCCGAAGAGGTACGAGTAAATCCTGACGTCATCCGAGCTTATTTGGGGGATGCATCATGAATAGCGATATGGTCATGTCTAAAACCGATTGTAAGATGAAGACGATGGAAGTTTCGAACCTTCACGCTTACTATGGCAGAAGTCATGTTCTTCAGGGCATAACACTTTCAGTAGGAGTTGGCGAAGTTGTCGCATTATTAGGAAGAAATGGTGCTGGGAAAACAACAACATTTCGTGCGATTATTGGGCTTCTACGCCAGATCAAGGGTTCAGTGCAATTTGATGGTGCTGAAATGGTCGGGATGGATACCCATCGAATTGCAAGGCGGGGAGTTGCTTATGTACCAAGTGGCCGGCGCTCTTTTGCAGGGCTAACCGTTGAAGAGAATCTGCTCGTTGCGATGGAAGGACGCTCCAAACGTACGCGCGATCAAGGATTAGACAAAGTTTATGGTATGTTTCCAGCTCTAAAGAAACGAATGGCAACCCCTGCTGGTGTTTTATCCGGCGGGGAAAATCAGATGTTGAAAATGGCGTGTGCATTTTTAACAGAGCCAACTATTTTACTGCTTGATGAACCTACCGAGGGACTCGCTCCAATTGTTGTGTCAGAGTTAACCGAGCACATCCGAATTCTAGCTGAAACAGGAGTCGGAATTTTGCTTGCAGAGCAAAACGCTCATTTTGCGTTTTCCCTAAGTCAACGTGCTTACGTCTTGAATAAAGGCGTCGTCCAAATGGCAGGGAGTGTGGAGGAACTCTCTGAAAGTAAAGAGATTCTTTCTCATCTTGGTGTTTAGGAAGTCAGTTGTGCAAATGGGGGCTGCTCATTATGTTTG
Organism: Bacillota bacterium; assembly: GCA_021820805.1. The sequence continues at coordinate 387 of JAKADF010000117.1, read as the reverse complement.
TAGAAACCCGGTTAGATGGTCAGATTGCATTTGTTACAATCAACCGCCAGGGGGCTTTGAACGCGATCGATCAAAATGTACTTCGTGAGTTAAATGACATGTTGGACCGGGTTGAAGGAAATGAAGCTATCCGCGTTATTGTGATTACAGGTGCCGGTGACAAAGCGTTTGTGGCTGGCGGAGACATTCATGCGATGCGTCAGTTGGATGTTTCCGATGCCTTGAAGTTTGCATATGCAGGTCAATCCTTTCTGAATCGTGTAGAAAAATCACCCTGTGTCGTGATTGCGGCAATTAATGGATACGCCCTCGGAGGTGGAACGGAACTTGCGCTTGCTTGTGATATCCGAATTGCATCCAATAGAGCTGTGTTTGGGTTACCTGAGG
>JAKADF010000116.1 GCA_021820805.1 Bacillota bacterium | reverse complement strand
GCGTGGCCCGGCAGGCGAATAGGTAACGAAACAGTGCCAAAGCAGGGTGGCCCGCGTGCCCGGCAGGCGAATAGGTATCAAAACAGTGCCAAAGCCGTGTGGCCCGGCGTGACCGGCAGGCGAATAGGCATCGAAATGCTTTCCGAAGCAAGTGGTCAAAAGAAGCATGTTCATTCAATAGAAACAAACTTAAACCTTAATTAAAGTGATTTAATTTTGAATGGCCGAATTCGTCCACTGTGACTTCGGGAAAAACTTATGGTGCTCTTTGAAATATGCGTCCATTATGTTTCTAGCAACAGGAACTGCCGCCGTCGCACCGTAACCACCGCCAGGAATGACGACGGCTACTGCAATTTGTGGATCATTGAATGGCGCATATCCGATGAAAACCGCGATGTCATTTTTACCTCCACCTTGCTGGGCGGTACCTGTTTTACCGGCGGCTTGGTAAGGTGCGTTCATAAAACTGCCGGATGCTGTACCTTGTGGAGAATTGGTAACCAAATGCATACCTTGATGCAAAACGTTCCAGTATTGTGCTTTGGCCTTTACTCTGTCTACAACTGTAGGCTTGTACGTTTTAATAACTTTACCTTCCGGTGTCAAGATAGATGAAAGCAGATGAGGCTGCATGCGATTGCCGCTGTTTGCAATAGTCGATACATAGTCAGCAAGCTGAATTGGAGTAAAAGCTTGGTCTTGGCCAATGGCTGTTGCCGGCAGGTCGTACAAAGTCTTATAATCCGAAAAATGCCCAAGTGATTCAGAAGGCAGGTCAATACCCGTTTTCACGCCAAGACCCATTGACTGTTCAAATTGATGGAATTGATTTAGTGTTTTTGTTCGTACAGTATTCAGCCAAGTATTGATACTCATGTTTGTTGGTGGATAGTGGGCCATCCATAGAGCCATTTGGTACATAAAAATATCGTCTGACAATTGAATTGTTTGAATTGGATTTACAGGACCTGCACCATTTACTTCATCGCCATGCATTCGATAGTTACCAATCATTAAGAATCCAGGGTCGTCAATAATTGTTGACGGCGTGATTACGCCACTTAATAGGCCAAGCAGTATATTGCCGGGTTTGACGGTCGAACCTGGCATAAATACGCCTTGTGTCACATTGTTGTATGCTGGGCTTGGATACGTATTCAGTTCGTGTACGTGTTGTTGGTATAATTTCGGATCCAAATACCAATTTGGGTCAAGGTATGGATAACTTGCCATCGCCAAAACTGCTCCCGTTTTCGGGTTCAAGGCTACAGCAGCAGCTTCGTTAACGTTAGTACCTTTCTGAGTGAGTGTACTGATTTCTTGGCTGAGAATGTTCTGTGTTTCGGCTTGAAGATGTCCGTCGAGCGTTAACTCTAAAGTATCTCCTCTTGTTGGAGAAGGGTTCAAACCGAGAGACTCAATTGGTATTCCCATGTTGTTAATTACAACCGCATTTTTTCCAGGTTTACCCTGCAGATACTGTTCATATTCAGATTCGATGCCAGAACGGCCAATAATTTGATCCATTAAATAATTGTATTTAGGGTTATCCACATATTTCTTCTTGTCATCAGCTGTGATTGCCCCGACATAACCCATGACTTGGCCGGCCAAATCCCCGTGTCTATATGTCCGCTTAGATGAAACAACAAGTTCTACTCCAGGCAATTCGCTCTTATGTTCTGAGACATATGAAACTTGAGCATCAGTTGCGTTTTGAAGCAAATAAATTTGGTCTTGCCATGTGTTTTCTGTTTGCATCTTTTTTACAAGCGATGCCTCGGACTGTCCAAGCACAGGTGCTAATCGCTTAGCAAGTGATGCGTAGTTTTGAACTTTATCATTGTGCAAGCGTGTCATGACAATGCTGATTGTCGGCGTGTCATACGCAAGCAGTTGATGATTTGAGTCATATATCCATCCTCGTTCGGGCATAACGGGAACATAGGAGATTTGCTGGTTTGAAGCAGATGACCGAAACTCATTCCCTTTACTTACTTGTAAGTACGCAAGTCGAAATAATAGGGCAGATAGAGATAAAAATACAACACCATAAACAAAGCTGACCCTGCCAGCTGCTTTATTAATTTTCTTCATTAGAACCTCCGAGTTGACAACTAAAACACTCTGGCTCATTTGAGCATCTGACTTTTTAAAGGAATTGCCGTTGTTTGTGTCGAAATGAACGACCAGCAATTTTCTAAATTCGACAAACTAATGGATGTGTACGATATGTTGCCTGGTTTTCGAAAGTATCTATATGCCCGAAACCGAGGGTTTTTAGGGCATGAAAACAGCATAAAAACAGCAGTAATGGTTCCTCTTGTGTTAGAGGATAAAGGTTGGTCCGTTCTGTTTGAAAAGCGCGCTAAGACGCTCCGCCGTCAAGCAGGTGAAATCTGCTTTCCAGGCGGCCATGTCGAACTGGCCGATCCCGATGAGCAGTATACCGCCCTTCGGGAAAGCAGTGAAGAACTAGGTATTTCACGGAGTGAAATTGAAATTCTAGGGACATTAGATATCTTTATTGCTTCTTCCACTTTGATGGTATCACCATATGTTGGTATTATTCCGAAAGAGAAAGTTCATCCAAATCCAGCGGAAGTCGAACAAGTATTTACTGTTACTCTTTCCAAGTTACTGAATTATCATCCAAAGGTGTATGACATTTCCCTGGTAGCATCTCCACCTCCAGATTTCCCATATCACCTTATTCCAGGAGGGAAGGCATATCCGTTTCGCCAAGAGCATCGACGACAGTGGTTTTACGAGGTAGACGGGTGGGTAATATGGGGACTGACTGCTCGAATACTTACGCATTTTTTAGACGTTGTAAAACAGACGGGCATTTGTTGAACTAGGAATACACTTATTTAGATGAGCCGTAAATAATTCCTGCTTGACAGTAAGCCCTCTTTCGGGACTTCACTGCTGCTGCATATCCCGTCAAGAGGGCCAAAATCTAAATTTCATTTAACTGGTTCAGCGATGAGGATTATATGGAATACCATCTGCAGCTGGAGGTGTGCTGCGTCCAATGAGACCAGCCAGCGCTAGGATTGTGAGAGCATATGGCAACATTTGCAGCAGGTTGGATGATAAGCCGGTTCCTTGCAGCGAAATGCCAAGAGCTGTCGCAAAGCCAAAAAGGAGTGAAGCACCAAACGCTCCAAGTGGTGTCCATTTACCAAAAATCATTGCAGCTAGTGCGATGTATCCACGGCCATTCGTCATATTGACGTCGAAACTGTTTAAGATTCCAATCGACAGGTATGCTCCTCCAAGTGCTGATAACACACCACCGATAATCACACCTGTATAACGCAGACGACCAACATTAAGACCTAATGTATCAGCCGCAAGCGGGTTTTCACCCACAGAACGTAACCTGAGACCAAGCCGCGTATGAAATAAAAACCAATGAGACACAGCAACAATAACGAGCATTACATATACGAGGACACTTTGTCCTTGGAATAGTGCGCCCAAAAATGGAATTGCCGATAGGCCAGGAATAGTAATATCCGGCAACTTTGGTGTTGATGGGGGTGTACCGGTGTATCCAAAAACAGTATCAAGTAAAAATGCTGTAAGTCCGGCTGCGAAAATATTGACGGCCATACCAAGGACCACCTGGTCAGCAGAAAGGCGAATCGCACCCCAAGCAAAAACCCATGAAATAAGTGCTCCTGCGGCGAGCGCAGCAATAAGACCAATCCATGCACTTCCCGTTGCATATGAGAAGGCTACGGCAAAAAAGGCGCCGATGAGCATGATGCCTTCCATCGCAATGTTAACAACGCCCGAACGCTCTGAAAATGTACCGCCTATCGCCGGTAAAGCAAGTGGAACGGCCATAGCGAGGGTTGAAGCCCATAATTGCGGATCGGCTAAAACAGACATATTGAGTCTCTTCCTTTCTTGCTTTCTTGTCAGGCCGCAGCAGTTGGTTGTTTTAAAGTGCGTTTCTTTCGATACCAACGGATAAACTCAGGAACGAGCTGCTCAGCTGCAACAAAGAAGACGATTAATCCTGTTAAAACATCGGTCAAGCTTGCAGGAATACCAGATACAGCTTGCATATTCTGGCCGCCTGTGGATAAAGCAGAGAAAAAAATTGCTGATAGGATAACCCCAAATGGGTTGTTTCGTGCTAGAAGGGCAACGACGATACCAGTATAGCCATACCCAGCAGTGAATCCATCAAGCAGCCGATGGTCGACTGCAAGCATCTGGACACCGCCTGCAAGGCCAGAAAATACACCGCTGAGTGTCAGCGCTAGAATTGTATAGAGCGGTACGTTCATGCCGGCATATCGTGAAGCGCGTTGATTGAGACCGACGGATCGTAACTGGAATCCAAAAGTTGTTTTCTTCAGCAGCCACCAAGTGACAATTGCAACAACGATTGCAATCAGGAACCCAGTGGTGAGTGACGAGCCTTGGATAAGGGTACTCAACCAATTAGAATCAGGAATCTGCGGTGATTCGGGGTTATATCCCTTTTGTTGCATAGGGCCCCCTTCAATCAAGTATTTCGCCAGCAAAATACCTATATAACTCATCATCATTGTTGTGATAACTTCATGAGCACCAACGTAAGCCTTTGTGAAACCGGGAATAATTCCTCCCCATAACCCGCCTGCAATCATGCCTGCAACAAGGCAAACAATAATGTGGATTAGGTTTGGTAAATTGTTGAAATGATATCCGCACCATACAGCTGCGATAGCACCAACCCAATACTGTCCGTCAGCCCCAATGTTGAATAATCCTGCTTTGAATGCGATTGCAATACCAAGTCCGGTCAAAATAAGAGGGACCGAACCGGCCAGAGTGTTTCCAATGTTTACGCTGTTTCCAAACGCTCCGGAGAACAATGATCCATACACGATTAGCGGATTGAATCCGATAGATACAACTACAATACCGCCGATAATAATTGCAACAACGGCGGCGAATACGGGGGCACCAAGACCTGAAAAGAGTCTCTTCATTTGGTTGTCACCTCCGTGTCTTTTACGCCTGTCATGTACAGACCAATTTGTTCGCGCGTTGCATCTTTTCCTGGCACAATTGCGATTATCTGCCCGTCGTGAATGACAGCGATTCTATCCGATAGACTTAAGATCTCGTCTAGCTCAAGTGAAACTAAAATGACACCTTTTCCTTCGTCTCGCAGACGAATGAGTTGTTTATGAATACCTTCAATAGCACCAACATCCAGGCCGCGTGTCGGTTGAGCAGCAATGAGCACAATCGGATCGCGGGATACCTCCCGTGCTAAGATGACCTTTTGCTGATTTCCTCCAGACAATTCACCTGCTTTTCGTTCCTTGATTGGCGGGCGAACATCGAATTCTTTAATCAACTTTTCAGTGTATACTTCTGCTGGCCGGTTTCTGAGCACTCCGGATTTAGAAAACGGCTCTCGCTTAAAATCCCTTAAAATTGTATTTTCCACCAGAGTAAAATCTAGTACGAGTCCGTCAATTTGCCGGTCTTGCGGGATATAGGCAAGGCCACGGCTTGTCCGTGTTGCAGGAGGCAAATGCGTAATATCTTTTCCGTTTAAAGAAATCTTGCCCGACTGTGTTTTAAGGAGACCGGCAACGGCATCAACAAGTTCAAATTGACCGTTCCCATCAATTCCAGCAATCCCGAGAATCTCCCCTTTTCGAAGTTCGAGTGAGATTCCCTTCACACGTACGTGTTTTGCGTGATCAAGAACTGTCACGTTGTCAATGGACAGAATCGACTCGCCGGGTGAAGCAGGTTTTTTATCAATACGAAGAACGACTTCACGTCCGACCATCATGTTCGCTAAGTCCTGTGGTGTTGCATTTCCGACAGGAACAGTTTCAACTGTTTTTCCTGCACGCATAACGGTTACTCGGTCAGCAATCGCTTTGACTTCATCTAGCTTATGGCTGATGAATAAGATAGGAATTCCTTCTGCTTTCAAATGCAAAATGACTTGAAACAGTTCTTCCGTTTCCTGAGGTGTTAAAAGCGCGGTGGGTTCGTCAAGAATAAGCAGTTTAGCTTCACGGTAAAATGCCTTTAGAATTTCAACACGTTGTTGCAGTCCAACAGATAAAGTTGAAATTTTTGCGGCAGCGTTAACTTCGAGCCGATACTTCTTTGATAGTGCATTTACTCTTTGAATTGCTTCTTTTCGATTAAAATTGATTCTGCCTGGCTCATCGCCAAGGACAACATTCTCTGCAACGGTTAGAGCCGGTATCAACATAAAGTGTTGGTGGACCATGCCGATTCCAGCGTGAATCGCCTCACGTGGGCTTGAGAAATGGACAGGCTTTCCTTCTAATCTAATTTCCCCATCGTCTGGTTGATATAACCCGTAAATCAATTTCATAAGTGTTGATTTACCAGCACCATTTTCTCCTAATATGGCGTGAACTTCACCTTTCTGAAGTTCTATGTTTACCCCATCGTTCGCTTTGACGCCAGGGAACCATTTTTTTAGGTTGATAACCTCGAGGAAGTTGTTCACTTTACGACTCCTCACTTAGAAAAATAGCATTCACAAAAAAGGGTGTCCGCGTGCTTCATTATGGTCACGCAGACACGCCCGAATGTCTGTGTCTTTCTTTATTTCATTGTAGTGGAGACTGAAATCTTACCGCTCTCGATTTGCGTAGCTAGGTTATTAACTTTTGATACGATATTGGATGGTACTATCGCAATCGGCTTAGCAATGCTTACGCCGTTGTTTGAAAGATCGAACATATGATCTCCGGATTTAAATTGATTGTCTTTTGCTTGTTTGATGATGTCGTATGTTGATGTATCGACACCTTTCATTGCACTTGTAAGCACAGTTTGTGGTGCTAAGTAATTTTGATTTGCATCTACTCCGATTGCATAAACGCCAGCACTCTTCGCTGCCTGAATCGATCCGACGCCAGTACCGCCGGCAACTGGAAATACGATATCCGCACCTTGCGAAATTAAATTCTGTGCAATCGTACTGCCGAGTGTTTGGTCAGTAAAACTGTTTGCAAAATTCACGAGAACAGTACCCGTTGGATCTGCTTTTTTAAATCCTTGTTGGAAACCAGCAATGTAGCTTGTAACTGGCGGGATATTTTGACCGCCGACTACTCCAACCGTGTTCTTTGAATTAATGCCTTTCACATGTGTTTGCTGCATGTATCCAGCGAGTGCGCCGGCCAAGTAACCACATTGCTCTGTCTTAAACTGGGCGTCTGCAACATTACTGCGGTCAGTGATAGAGTCGTCAATAATGAAGAATTTGGTTTTTGGGTATTTTTGTGAAACAGACTCCACTGCATCGTGCATTAAAAATCCAACCGCAATTACAACATTGTAACCCTGCTGTGCAAACTTGGTTAAATTCGGTATGTAGTCGGATTCTGAATTAGATTGTACAACGCTTGCTGAAACGCCTAGATCTTTTTCCGCTTTCATTACACCTTGGTCTGCCAAATAGTTAAAACCATGGTCGTTTAGTCCGCCAGTATCTGTGACAAGACCAACTTTGAATGTTGATTTAGCGGCAGCGCCAGTTGTTCCTCCGCCTTGTTGGTTTGGTTTTACGGCACCACAACCAACTGCAAGGGTGCTAAGCATCAATGCAGCAGCAGCGGATGAAAAAATTCTCTTTTTCAAGCCAAATGGCCCCCCTATAATACTGTTTGGTAAAAACAGACTAGTATTCTCTATTCGACAAAATTCTCCTTCTTTATGGTATGGAGAATTTTTGCGCTCATACCATGCCCTTCTTGTTATATATTTTTCTCGGAAATGATGCAAATTCTGTTTCATTGTATATTGAACGGAAAATTATTAATTTATAATTGATATTTTTCTGCATTGGTTAATTGTTCCTTGTTTCGTCCAGAATGAAAAGTGTAATTGTTCAGGACATCTATAATCTATTTAACGAAAAGGAGGAAACGAGGATTGGCTCGTATCATTGAAGGGGCTCGCAACCATTTATATGACGAACTTGCATTGTTAAAGAAACGCCGATTAAGAACAGCGGGTGTATCTATTCTAGGAATTTTACTTTTTTTAGGCGGGCCTGTTACAGGTAAACCAACTGTATCCTTAGTTGGACTGGTCGCAGCACTTGTTGCATATATGGTGAATCGAAGAATTCATGAAGCGGTTGAAGTGATTCAAGCTGGGATTGTTGGTGAAGAGAATGCAGGTATTGTATTTGCAGGACTGCCGGACGAATATACGATTTATTCAGATTTGTCTATTGAAATAGATGGCAAGGTTAGTCAACTTGATCATGTTGTTGTAGGGCCGAGCGGCATTTTTGTGATTGAAACAAAAAACATGATTGGCGACATTCAAGGCGGACTTGAAGATCATGAATGGAAACAAGTTAAACTAAGCCGTCAAAAGGTAGTTTATGAGCGGACATTTTATAATCCAATTAAGCAAGTGGGAACCCACGTATATCGTTTGTCTCAACTATTAAAATCTGCACATATTCACGCATGGGTGCAAGGAATCGTTTATTTCTCCCATCCAGACGTAAATGTACATGCTACAGGCAGTAAAATTCCAGTGTTTTCAGCCTCAAGGGATGGAGAAAATGAAATTCGGAAT
>JAKADF010000115.1 GCA_021820805.1 Bacillota bacterium | reverse complement strand
AAAAGACTGCCGACACGGCAAACTTATGGTTCAAGTCACAGCAGGCCACATTCGTTAATGGTAGGTGACCTCGAGAAATTAATCGACTCTCACGTCAGACTAATGTATGAGTACATATTTCTCTGTCACGTCCAAAGCTTTTTTCGCCAATAAACGAAAAAAGGGCTTTCTAGAAAAAATGCCTGAAAGTCCTTTATGCGGAAGCATTTCTACGCCCTCTCTAGTGTCGAGGACGGAACACCTGTAAAAAGCTTAACTGATTGTGTCACCTTTACGCATAAACCTTATAGAGAATGTAACATTTTTCAAGAACGAAACGCTCTTCCAAACGCTATTTTTCCCCGACATTTGTAAATCAAGCCCCGGAATTTTTATAGCAAAATCTAGGAAAAAAAGCGATGATACGACAGACACGCTATCAAAATCATATGGATGCCTATGGCTGCAATTTACCCAAAGTTGGCTCATGGTCGCCTAAAATTGGTGAATGAACTAAAAGCCCTTGGCCAAACACAAACGTGGTCAAAAAAACCAAAGGAACCAGTGTGTAAAAAGAACTTATCACAAATTAATCACTAGAATTACATTTTGCCCCTTAAATCTTCCCCACTTATTTTGAGTAGTGCATGAACTATTTAAGGACCAATCAGGGAATATTGCTAGAGTAAAGCAGTGATTGGATCAAAATCAGTGACTAGTTCATGCACTGTTTACAAAAAAGTCTTATTCTAGGGGTTCTTTAGCGATTCTTTTGGCCCTAATTACACCTTTGTAACACCTTTTTACAATGCAATTTCAGTCTGAGATTTGCAGCTTTATTTACATACACTTTTATGAGCCCTTGATTATCTATTCAAAATTCCTTATTACTAGATGTGTTAATTAGTTGGAACTTTTGATATACTTCCTTTCTTATCAGCATAGAGTTTTTTGGAAATATGCTATCAAGTAATTCATATCCCGTCGAATATGTTCACTAATCAAACTCCTTGCCTCTTCACTTTTTCCCCCTTGGATTGCGCTCACAATCCGTCTGTGCTCCAAAAGCGAATGTTCGATTTGAGACGAAACAAGTTGAGGCAAATAAGGCGGAATTCCACTCCAAACCTGCTCCAACAACCAAACAAGCCGACGGCTTCCAGCTACCCTCCAAATTGTGTGATGAAAATAGGTGTTCGCTTTCATATAAGAAGCAGGATCAACCTTTTCAGCCGCCTTCTCTACTAGTTCATACGCCCTGACTATATCACTTACGTCCTTTTTTAAAGAAGCCCTTGCTGCAGCCTCTCCTTCGAGCACGATTCTAATATCGTATTGATCCAAGATATCATCCTTGGTAATTCCTCTCACCACCGCTTTACGATGATTGTTGAGAATCAAAAGCCCATCCCGTTCAAGTATCTGAAACGCTTCGCGAACAGGCATTTTGGAAACACGAAGCTTTATTGCCACAGCATTCTGTGTTAACTCGTCACCCTTTTTTAATTCTCCGTAAAACATAGCTTTTCTTAATGCGTCAGCAACTTGTTCCCGAATTGTAAGTACTGTAATTGGAATCATTTTGGTCGCTCACCACACAGTTTATCTATGAATTACTTCGAGTTACTTTCAGTTTGAATTTTGTATTTTTAGATACAACACCTTTATACGTAATGAGGTCTCTCACTCAAAGTTTCCACACAAATACATTTCTTTGAATTACCAGCACCAACTAAAAAAATTATCTGTGAACCTAGGTAAACACGAGCAGTAGAATGTTACCTACTCATGTACCCATTAACATTCCGCTCGTTGATTGGACCAAAGAGCTTGCCTGTAAAATAGTTTTCGTTATAATCTCTTCGGCAGGCCGAACACTATTTATCAGGTCGATGCCTTCTCCAGCAAAAATAGCGGATTGTGAAAAGTCTCCAATTGCAACAGAACTAAAATATTCCTTTTGAACCACAGTACCGGCCTGGCTCAGTTCTATCTCGTTGCCATGCCAGTGGTCAGTAAACTGATTCTGTATCACGCGAGCATTGTAGCTATTGGGCCATTTTAGTCCTCGAACAATATCAAAAACATGTGTCCGAATTGTCTTATCTCCAGTCATCTGTGAAATAAGATTCTTTGCTGTTGGATGCCCCAATGACTCACTCGCCGCATAGAACCTGGTACCCATCAGTACTCCTGAAGCACCCAGCATCAAGGCAGCGGCTAACCCTCGTCCATCTGTAATGCCGCCAGCAGCTAGAACAGGCGCTGGTGAAACAGCATCTACAATAGCAGGAACTAAAGACATAGTACCCATGAAGTTCCCTCCGTGTCCTCCTGCCTCATTGCCTTGAGCAACTATGACGTCTGCTCCTACGTCCCACGCTCTCTTTGCTTCTGAGACGCTTTGAACCTGACAAATTAGTATCTTGCCAGCCTTTTTGATCTTCTCCGCAAAGGTTTCAAACTTACCAAACGATAAGAAAATAACTGTTGGATTATAATCTAGAGCTAAATCGAGTAATAACGGATTTTCGCATAACTTCCAAGTAATAAATCCTACACCCCACGGTTTTGCTGTCCGTTCACTAACCTTTCTAAGTTCTAAAGTTGTTTGCTTTTCATCACAATAGCCACCACCCACAATTCCCAGGCCGCCTGCTTCTGAAACCGCTGCAGCTAATTCTCCACCAGCAACACCTGCCATTGGAGCTAAAACGATTGGATAGGAAACACGCAATTTATTCGTGAATGGATTATTCCAGTTCATTTATCTCCCTCTTTTTCCGCTACTTCGCTAGCAAGTTAACTTTCTACAAGTCAGCAGCAAGTGCTGCGAGAATGTAAGTTGGTTCACGCAGCACTTTTGATATATATTTAAACGGTGGTTAATATCTTCTACTGAATCTTCATAAGTACGTTCTTAATTTGAGTGAATGAGAGAAGCGCTTCAAGACCCTTTTCTCTGCCAAAGCCACTCTTCCCGTAACCACCAAATGGCATTTCTACTCCGCCGCCTGCACCGTATGTGTTTACAAATACCTGTCCAGCTTTGATCCTCTCAGACATTTTATGGGCTACGCTTACATTTCTAGTAAATACCCCAGCTACCAACCCATACTCGGTCTCATTTGCAATATCAATAGCTTCGGCTACGTCATTAAAAGATAGAACAGACAGGACTGGTCCAAATATCTCTTCCTTTGCCACTCTTGTTCCCCTCTTAACATTATCAAGGACAGTCGGTCGGACAAAGAACCCCTTAGATAATTGGGTATCCTCTAAGCGTACACCCCCCGTTAAAATATCTGCTCCCTCATTTTTTGCAATGTTTATATATCCCAAGATAGTGTTTAATTGCTTTTGTGAAATAATTGGGCCCATATCCGGATCATCAAGACCCGGTCCTAACTTTAAGGATTCCATTTGTTGAACCACGAGTTGAATAAATTTTTCATGTATTTGTTCATGAACAACCAACCTCGACCCAGCAGAACAGGTTTGCCCAGCGTTTTGAATGATGGACCGAACGACCCAAGCTGCAGCATCTTCCAAATCTGCATCTGGAAAAACAATGTTTGGGGACTTACCACCTAATTCTAGCGTTACAGGAACAATATTTTGTGCTGCAGCCTTCATAACGATAGACCCCGTTGACACAGATCCAGTAAACGACAAATGATTTATTCCTGGATGGTTCGCTAATGCGGAACCTGCTTCTTCACCAAATCCAGTGACTACATTTAAGGCACCTGCTGGCAAGCCAGCTTCTTTACAAATTTCAGCTAGTTTTAGAGCAGTAAGGGGAGTTTCTTCTGCAGGTTTCATTACGACAGTATTTCCAGCTGCAATTGCTGGGGCAACCGCACGACACGCAATTTGCAAGGGATAATTCCAAGGAACAATGATACCGCAAACGCCAAACGGTTCACGTCTTGTAAAATCAAAATATCCTGGTGAAACAGGGATCGTTTCTCCGTGTATCTTGTCAGCTACTCCAGCGTAGAACTCAAAATAACGGGCCGCAATCTCGACATCCGTTTTTGCCTGTTGAAGAGGCTTTCCGTTGTCCAAGCTTTCAAGTTTTGCAAGCTCATCTAAATCTTTCCGAATAAGCTGACAGACACGATAAAGAATCCGTCCTCGCTCAGCTGGATGTAAGTTCTGCCACATATCACTTGAGAAGGTTGCTTTAGCTGCCTGTACTGCTCTATCAATATCATTCGAATTCCCTCTGGCAACTTCTGCAATAACAGACTGGTCTGCGGGGTTATATGTAGCAAACCACTCGCTAGAGCTTGATTCCGTATATTCCCCATTCACCCACATAGGCTTACGACTCATATTATTCTCCCTCCAGCCTTCATACTTAAATTCACTGCACGACAATTGAGGCACGTGTAACTTCTCTTTTTGCTGATTTATCAAGTGCAGTCGTTATTTCTTCCAGTGAAAATTCAGAATCCATCATCTTATAAAATGGATATTTGTTAATATTTGTTGAGAGAAATTGTAAGGCTTTATCTAAGTACCATGGGTCATACCGTACAACTGGCAAAACTGCAATCGATTTACGCGTAAGCAGCCCCGGATCAAACAGCGTCATCTGCCCAGGGGATATATTCCCGATGCTTACATATCTGCCACCTGTGCGTACAAGCTGTATTCCTTCTTGGAAAGCGGCGGGAACACCTGTTACTTCGAGCCCAACATCAGCACCAACTCCTTTGGTAAGTTGATGAACTAAACTACTCCGTGCCTCTGTATTCTCGTACTCATTGAAGTTGATGACATAATCTGCGCCAAACTCTTTTGCAAGTTGCAAACGGTTTTCAAACCCATCGATTACAATGACGTTAGCACCGAACTCTTTCGCTACAGCACAGGCATTCAGCCCCAAACCACCTGCACCCTGAATGACAACCGTTTCTCCATAGCGTACATTTGCTCTTTCTAGTCCAAAATAAACTTGGCTGAGTGCGCAATTCGCACTAGCCGCTATTGCATCTGGCACGTTGTCAGGCACTTTATAAAAGTATTGGTTTGGATGAACGTAGTAATGAGTTGCAAAGGTTCCATGAAAATGGGGGGCTTCTTCAGGATTTTTTGACCAGAATTGATAGGCATTTTCACATAAGTGAAACTGTCCTTTTTGACAAGGAGCACATTTTTGGCATGTAATAAAGTAGGTACACGCGATTCTATCGCCGACTTGAATAGGTTTCCCCGCATAGTCTGTAGTTACACCTTCACCTAACTCATAGATTTTACCTACTGCTTCATGCCCCATAACACCCGATTTTTTAGTTGGATGAAGTCCCTTCCAAATATGAAGTTCCGACCCGCAGATATTAGTTCTTGTAATTTCAACAACAACTGCTCCCGGTTCAGCCTTTGGAATTTCATATTCCGTAAAGGTAAGCTTCAAAGGTTCGGACATTACTGCAACTTTCCCTTTCATCCATACTCCTCCTATGTCGTATTCCATAACGTTTTATTAATTTGGCACAACAATACGAATCCAATGATTCTCATTGACACTTGTCGACGAGAATCATTGGAATTCCGCCTTTATTTTTGACTACTAGGGATGCTGTTTTTATCTAGTACACTGCTTGATGCTCTTGCTTCAGTGCTCTACGCAGCGCATTTGTCTGCTCATAATCTACTTCAAGCTCTTCGGGATCGATCAGTGGATCACCAATAATGGCTACCCCATAGTCACGCTTTGCTCCTTCAATCGTGCAATATTCATCACGCACATCGCGCTTGACTCGTTCCGGATCGCGCAGTAGTGGGTCTCCCCATCCTCCACCACCATTTGTAATATAACGAAAAATAGCGTTTGGTTTCGTTTGCCAAATTGGAACCGTTGCAAAATAGTAGTATTCTCCATCCGCAGATGGCGTCTTTGTCTCCGGATTCAATTTTCCTGCAACTGGAGTAGACCGACTATAAGTAGCCGCATCATGACCCAAAAGTTTCTTTTCTTTCTCAATGTCAAAATGTTCTGGATCCCATGTCCATACGGCACCGGTGCGGCCACTTCGACCTTCATTCACTCCAAACCCGCTCGGATTCTTGAGATGAAGCGGCATTGAGTAATGCTCTGTCGCCGTCCGCCACAGCGTGTCTTTTAAAACGCCAGCTCCCCCACGATTTGTACCAGGACCAGCTGTATCAGATACATACTCTTTTCGAAGAACTACAACTGGAACATCAATCTCAATTGCCTCTGTCGATGGGTCCAAATTATTTGCCAAATACATCACATTGTAACTGTCTGCGTCACCAGTTTTTGTCGCCCCCCACGCTCCATGTTCGCCCCCGCACTGCGCCATAGTAACCCAGGGAGTCCCTGTTTGAGGCCATACACCGTTAGCATTGTGAATGTTTAACGAGCATGTATCCCCTGCAACCGCCCTATCACCTAATGTATTTTCAAGGGCCTTAAAAATAGAGAGCAGTACAGGCATAGAACTTTCCCAATAGATAAAAATTGTTCCCTCAGGTGGCATAGCACTAGCGACCGTAGCATCTGGAAGAACAATGTCAATATCACGCATCGCCCCCGAGGTAAAGTTAGAAGTCGGATCCAACAAATACTTAAATGCTGTGGCAACTGCAGTTTTTGTATCCAAATATCCACCATTAATTGATGACCTTGCCTGTCTGGACGAACCACTTAAGTCAACTTCGGCGCGTCCCCCTTTTACAGTTACCTTCACATGAACTCGGTACTCTTCATTGTTATCTACACCATCACAGTCGATAATGTCTTCCCCTTCATAGACACCATCCGACAGATTTTCTATTGAGCGTCTCATTGACTCTGCAGAAATATCGATTGCATAACTGATTGCACCGTAATAGGCATCAACTCCATACCGATCAATTGTTTCTAGAACCAAGCGCTCACCTAAAAGCAAGTTTTGATAAATCGTCATCATATCAGGCTGCATAACTTCCCCAAATCTTGCATTGTCAAAAATCAAGCTCCAAGTTGGCTTACAAACTTTATCGTTTTGGTACAGCAAACGGGGACTGATTACCAACCCATTTTCGTATATATCTTTTTTCGTTCCACTAAATCCCGATGGAACAATGCCCCCCATATCTAACATGTGGGCTTGCAAGTTAACAAAACCAACAATTTTATTCTGTCCTGCCACTTCATGAAAGACGGGGCGAACGAAGCAAACATCGTTCACGTGCGTACCGATTCGATACGGGTCATTTGCAATAAGTACATCTCCTGGTTTCAAATTTTCTGGCCCGTATTCTTCCACCATGTTCCTTACTGCGTCTGTCATCGTTCCTAAAAACAACACAAGGCTATTACTCACTGCAGGCATTGGATAGTCCTGTTCAGGCGGTCCCGATATTGTAGCTGCAAAATCGTACCAATCACGAAGAATAATTGAAAATGCAGTTGTCAGCAATCCAGTACACATATGCTGGACAACATAGCGAAGCCTTGTGGAGATAACCATCGCCGTAAATCGGTCACAATGATATTTCTCTAGAAATTCTTCTTCCGAAAGATCTCGAATTAAAACCGATGCACCCATCTGTACTCCTCCCAATATTCAACTGTTTTCTTAATTAGTAACTAATCTAAATTCTCGTAATTACAATTTCGCCAAACTTTCCAACCTTCGCTACCTGTTCAGCTACAATATAAAGCGTGGATAAAGGTTCACGAACAATTGCAGGTCCTTGAATGATATCCCCATTACGTAGTTCATCTCTGATATAGACTTTAGCCTTTAAAGGCTCGTTACTAATAAATTGTAATTCCACCTCATCGACAGCACGTGGCACCCCCGATATGGAGTCTGGAATTGTTGGATAATTAACTTTTTCCGTTGGGATTACAATCTGTAAACGGAACGTTACACCAACAACCGGTAAACCCTCAAAGCGGTTTCCCCAATGTTGCTCATACGTATCGTGGAAGTTTACAATCATTTCCTGAATACTATCGGATGTTAGTTTTCCATCTGGGACAACAACAAATGGCGTCTCCCACGTTTGACCTGCAAGATGACCATCAAACGTCCGAACAATTTTCGCATCTTGTCGATTTCCAGAAACCTTAGACAGTAAACGTTCTTCCATGGATTGGAACAAGGAATCAATTTGCTCCGCAACATCTGAGCCAAGTGTTAAATATGCGGAACGGCTGTCAGCGAATACCAGGTCTGAACTTAAAAGGCC
Organism: Bacillota bacterium; assembly: GCA_021820805.1. Next base: position 454 of record JAKADF010000115.1, on the reverse strand, counting down.
AAGGGCCGAGAATAGGCCTGGATAAGGTGGAACGAGTACACTTTTTGCACCAACTTGGTCGAGTACAGCAGGAAGTAACATAGGCCCGGCAGAGCCGTAAGCAATAAGCGAATAATCTCGTGGATCAATCCCATGTTTGACAGAAATATCAACGATACCTTCGCTGATTTCACTTAATCCCATTTCATAAGCATACTTAATACGCTGCTTATAATCTAAATTTGTTTCCAAAGATTCGAATGCACTTTCAGCTAATTTCTTATTTAACATAATCCGGCCACCCAAAGGGGAATCAGCGCTAAGAATACCAATCAACAAACATGCATCAGTCAGTGTAGGGTTTTTCCCTCCCTTTCCATAACAAGCCGGGCCTGGGACCCCACCAGCGCTTTCCGGGCCCACTTTTAACTCACCTGTACTTGGATCAATTTTGACAATACTGCCACCACCAGCA
>JAKADF010000114.1 GCA_021820805.1 Bacillota bacterium | reverse complement strand
CAACCACTCTCGTTTAGTCTTTTATGTTTTCTGTATGTTCGACCTAAGTATATATGGCCTATGTATCGGTCTAATTATAGAAGATTTTTTTGCGTTAGATAAGCGTCTTTTCTTGGCAACTGGGAGAAGTCATTGACACCTTTTATAATTATCGATATATTATCGATAATTAATGGTTCTAAGTCGAATTCTTAAAATATTTTGAACGGTGGTGTACAACCGTTTACAGGTCGGAAAATGTGATCTTGAGCGATAAGATTTTTGCAGCTCTTAGATTAGAAATTATCACAGGGCAGTTACGCCCAGGTGATAGGATTGTTGAGCTGCAAGTTGCAAAGTCGTTCGGTACGAGCCAGGCTCCGGTGCGTGAGGCCTTGCAGCGGCTGGGACAGGAAGGGTTGGTAGAAACAGTCCGTCATACCGGTACGTATGTATCTCACATGTCATTTAGTGAGATGGAGCAGTTATTCGAGATGCGCAGATTGATAGAAATAACATCGGGAAAAATACTGCTGAAACGTGCAGGGCAAGATGAATTGGCGGTTCTGCAACATTCTTTTGACAGTATGCTGGCAGCCGCGCGTGCAGGAAACATGACGCATTTGATTGCTAATGATGTTGAGTTTCATCGTTCGTTGATTGAAGGTGCTAAGCAAACAGTATTTTTGCGTTTGTGGCTTACAATGGATGGCCAAATTCGGCGCTTCATCGCAAACGTTACGATGAAATATTTCGACGATATGGAGGCACTTGCAGAGCGTCATCGACCTATTTTAGAAGCCATTAAGTTGCGAGATAATAACGAATTAACCCATCAATTATCGGAACACTTAGCGCTGGATGATTCTTGGAAACCCTTTCTTCAGTAATCTGGTTAAGCATCCCAATTGAATGATAAGAGAGATGGTTACAGTTGAAGATAAGTAAAATAGAAACAATCCAGGCACAAGACCATCCACAGTTGCTATGGGTTCGCATTTACACAAATGATGGGCTTGTTGGAACAGGCGAGACGACGCCTCGAGTTGATTCGGTTCGTCGAATCATACATGATGTGTTGTCTAGAATGCTGGTTGGACAAGATCCAAGGGATATTGAGCGGCATTGGCATGACATGTTTAGTGTGGTTCACTACCATGGTTATGCGGGTGCGGAGACGCGGGCCATCAGTGCTGTTGATATTGCCCTTTGGGACTTGCTAGGGCAAATTACAGGGCAACCTGTCTATCGCCTGCTTGGCGGCAAGGTGCGGGATGGTATCCCAATATACAACACGTGTGTAAGCCATGGGGGGTATGACGACAGAGAATTGTTTTTGAATGACCCTAGAAAACTAGCACAAAGCCTCATGAGTGATGGTATTTCAGCCATGAAAATTTGGCCTTTCGACGGATTTAGCGAAAAGACCAGGGGCCATGGTATATCAGAAGGGGACTTACAGAAAGGCGTATCCATACTAGCAGCCATCCGAGAAGAATGTGGCGACCGTATGGAGGTGGCACTTGAGGGCCATGCATGTTGGGATCTGCCTACTGCGAAGAAAATTGCCCGTGCGGTGGAACCGTATAATTTAATGTGGCTTGAAGACATGATGCCTGCGGATAATGCAGCAGCGATGAAAGAATTAAAGGACGTAACGGCGACTCCTCTGTGCGTGAGTGAACGCTTGTTTACCCGTCATCAATTCCTTCCTATTTTGGAGCATCATGCTGCGGATTATATAATGCCAGACATCTGCTGGGTAGGCGGTATATCAGAAATACTGAAGATTGCAGTACTTGCATCCGTGTACCAACTCCCCATTGCACCACATAACTGTGGCGGTCCTGTGCAAACAGCTGCGTACGCGCATGTTGCGTCACACATTCCTAATTTATTAAAGGTAGAAACTGTACGGTCTTTCTACAGAACCTTTTATAAAGACATTGTCGATAAAGCGCCGCGCATTGAACAGGGACAACTGTTTGTGTCAGAGCGGCCAGGACTTGGTCTTAAGCTGAAAGAGGAGTTTTTAGAAGGCAAGGGTATTGCCAAGGAAGTCACAAAGGATAATACTGTGAGCGTCGGTTGGACAGCCGGCGACCCATGGGCAAATGATTTAGGAAATCGATTTTAAGCACAAGTGATATTATCACACATTTCTAAAGATCCAATCGATACTAACAACTTTTTAGGGAGATGATGAAATGAAATTAGCAAATTTAAAGGTGCAAGGTAACGACCGTATTGGCGTGCAAGTTGACGGAGGTTTTGTAGTTTGTGATGAATCATGGCTTTCGTCCGATTTTCCAACAGGACTTGGCAGCTTATTGCAGCAGCCAGAGGTTTTTGCAGAGCTCCAAAAACGAGTTCGAGCTGGTGAAGTGCCTGCCAGAGTGGTTTCGGTCGATGATGTAACCTATCGGCCAGCGCTTGAACAACCGGGAAAAGTTATATGCATTGGTTTGAACTATCGTAAACATGCCATTGAGACGAACTCTCCGATTCCTACAAATCCAGTTGTTTTCAGCAAGTTCTCTGATACTGTTGCTGCCTATGGGGAAGAGATTTGCTTGCCTAAAGGTTCAAACCAGGTAGATTACGAGGCTGAACTCGCGATAGTTATTGGAAAAACAGCGGAAGATGTATCAGAAGATGAAGCTCTCGATTATGTATTTGGTTATTGTAACGCAAATGACTTGTCGGCTCGCGATCTTCAGATGCGCACTTCCCAGTGGCTGCTTGGCAAAACTTGCCCTCAGTTCTCACCTCTTGGACCTTTAGTTGCGACTGCAGATGAGGTTTTGAATCCAAACGATTTAAATATTCGCACTTACCGCAACGGCGATTTAGTACAAAACTCAAATACGTCGGACATGATTTTCTCCTGTAAAGAGCTGATTTCCTATCTGTCTCGTTATATGGTGCTTCAGCCTGGAGATGTGATTTTGACAGGTACACCAGAAGGTGTAATTTTAGGATTCCCTAAAGATGAGCAGCATTGGCTCGAAGCAGGAGAAGAAGTTGTAGTTGAAATCGAAGGTCTAGGAAAGTTGAAAAACCGCATGGTTAGCCGCTGACAACTATAAGATTCGAGAAGCCTCGATATTACATAGCAAAGGAGAGGTTAACATGCGTTTAGATGACAAGGTATGTCTTATTACAGGTGCTGGAAAAGGAATCGGATCGGCAACTGCAGAAGTATTTGCGCGCGAAGGGGCTGTTGTGGAGATTGCCGAAGTTGACGATGCTGCGGCAGAAGCAACGGTGAAGCGGATTAAAGAAGCTGGCGGTCGTGCGTTTTGGCATCATGTGGATGTGACAGACGAAGAGAGCGTTAGTGCGTGGAAAAAAGCAGTAATCGATCGCCATGGCCGAGTCGATGTCTTGTTCAATAATGCGGGTATTAGTGCTGTTGGTGAGCTGCATGAAGTTCCGCGTAAGCTATGGGACGCCGTGCTTGCTGTGAATATAACTGGTGTCTATGTGGTTTCGAAAGAGATTGTACCTGTTATGCTGGAGCAAAAACGTGGTGTTATTATCAACATGTCATCCTGTATTGTGCATACTGGATTGTTGCGCAGAGCAGCTTATGCCGCAACCAAGGGTGCTGTTCTTGCGATGACAAAATCAATGCAAGTCGATTATGCTCCTCATGGAATCCGTGTGAACGCCCTGTTACCTGGGACAATTTATACTCCATTTGTAGAAGATTACTTGAAAAAGTCGTATGACGATCCATCAGAGGCAATTGAACAATTGAAACAGCGCCAACTCGGAAATGAATTAGGGACGCCTGAAGACGTTGCATATGCCGCTTTGTATCTGGCTTCAGATGAAGCGAAATATGTAATGGGCAGCGGCCTGATTGTAGATGGCGGCGTAACTGCAGGTAAATTCAACTAATTTTGTGGTAAACCAAGCCGGCCCAGGCATTACTAAGAAATCATTTGGCCTGGACCGGCCAATTTTGGAGGTAGCCGATATGGATTTGTCTGATCCAGCTGCTGTTTCCGCTTATTTAAAATCCGACGAAGTAAAAGTTGAAGCAATGCCAGGCGGGGTGTCAAGTGATGTTGTCCGCGTGCAGACACCAGAACAAAGCTTCGTACTCAAGCGGGCTCTCCCAAAATTGCGAGTTAAGGAAGATTGGTTTGCAAACACTAGTCGCAACATTATTGAACGATTGTGCTTGCAGCTAATATCACAAATGGCTCCTCGGTTTGTGCCAAAGGTGCTGTTTGTTGATGAGGCAAATGGCTTGTTTGCTATGGAATATGTAGAAGGACTGACTTGGAAACATAAACTTTTGCAAGGTCATGTAGATGTACAAGTTGCAACCATGCTTGGTCGTTTTTTAGCAACAGTTCATAGGCTTACATTTGCAAACTCCGAATATCTCACGCCTTTTTCTGACAAAACACTTTTTCACCAACTGCGAATTTCTCCATACTTTGAATTTATTTTAGACCTTTATCCCGAGTATAGAACGTATCTTGATGAAGTGATTGACTCGATGATGAGTACATCTGATGTATTGGTACATGGGGATTTCAGCCCTAAAAATGTGCTTTTGCGTACAAAACAGAATCAACCTGTCGTTTTAGACTGGGAAGTGGCGCATGCGGGGCATGCGTCATTTGATATCAGCTTTATGATGCACCATCTTTTACTGAAGGCGGTTTACGCTAAGTTAAACTTTGCTTCTTATTTAGCTCTAGTTGATACATTCTACCGAAGCTACTTTGAAGTGGTTGGTGTGTTGTCAGAATCCCAGTTTCGTGCCATCACTTGGCAGACAACAGGTGCACTGTTGCTTGCGAGGGTGGACGGTAAATCACCAGTCGAGTACCTAAATGAGCAGATGAAGGAGCAGGTTCGGCAAATTGGGATCTCGTTATTAAGCCGTAATGCTGCGGATATGGCAGATGTTACAGTGCTGTACCGTGAGGTCATAGGTGCAAAGCCTTAAACCTCGAAGGGAGTTGCGATAAATGAACATTCAGTCAGTCCATGCCCGCCAAGTTCTAGACTCGCGCGGCAATCCAACCGTTGAAGTAGATATTGCACTTACGGATGGAACGATTGGCCGGGCAATTGTTCCGTCAGGTGCCTCAACCGGGCGTCACGAAGCTTTGGAGCTGCGTGATGGCGACCCAAACGCTTATCGTGGAAAAGGGGTTTTACAGGCGGTAGAAAATGTAAATACAACTATCACAGCGGCCTTGAAAAGTATGGACGTAAGTGACCAATCTGCACTTGATACAAAATTGCTTGCTCTTGACGGCACTCCCGACAAAAGTCTGCTTGGTGCAAATTCGTTACTAGGTGCCTCCCTTGCGGCCGCAGTTGCTGCTGCGAAATCAAAAGGACAGCCGCTTTACAAACATATTGCTGAACTATTTGGTCAAAGCGCAGAGCAAGAAAACACAAAATATTCGGATGCGGATGATTCATTCGTACTGCCGATACCGATGGTTAACATCTTAAGCGGCGGGCTACATGCGGGCGGTCAAATCGATATTCAGGATTTTCTGTTTGTACCTATCGGATCCTCTACCTATAGTGAAGCAATTCGGCGAGTATTCGATGTCTACCATGCGGCGCGCGATATCTTGAAAAGCCGCGGTCATGAGATACGTTTGGTGGCAGATGAAGGCGGGCTTGGTCCGAATCTCTCCACAAATGAAGAAGCACTTGAGGTGCTCACACTGGCAATTGAAAGAGCTGGACTTGAGCCAAACCGAACTGGGGCAATTGCAATTGATGTAGCTTCGACTCATTTTTATAATGATGGCGTTTATCGACTTGCGAAGGAAGAGCGATATCTCGATTCCAGCCAAATGGTCGAGGTGTTGTCATCTTGGGTAGAACAGTATCCTATTATTTCTATTGAGGATGGTCTGGCAGAAGATGACTGGTCAGGCTGGGAAAAGTTAACCAAGGCATTTGGCAGCCGAATTCAGGTGCTTGGTGATGATTTATTCACTACTTCAGTGCCGCGTATCGAACACGGCATACAGACTGGTGTAGGCAATGCCGTTCTCATCAAGTTTAACCAAGTGGGTACGCTCACTGAAACGCTCGACGCCATACGACTGGCGCGTAAAAATGGGTACCGAACAGTTGTATCTGCACGGTCCGGTGAGACAGAAGACACATTTATGGTAGATCTCGCTGTTGGAACGAAGGCCGGTCAAATCAAAATCGGATCGATTACACGTTCGGAAAGGTTGGCCAAATATAATCAACTGTTTCGCCTGGAGGAAGAGCTTGGTGCTTTGCAGTTTTGCAGTCAAATACTTGGGAAGTGAACTTTGGTTTGGGACTGGTTTAGGTCAGGGGGAGCAAAGATGAAAATCACTGCTTTAGAAACGATTCGCATAGAAGAGTTTCCAAACATCTGTTTTGTACAAGTTCATACTGATGAGGGACTAATTGGACTTGGTGAAACGTATTTTGGCACCTCGTCTGTTGAAGCGTGGATTCACGATACCGCAGCTTCTGTTTTGCTCGGGCAAAGTCCTCTGACGATTGAAAAGCACTGGCGGCAAATGGTCGGTTTCGTCGGATCCCGCAGTACTGGCGTCGAAAACCGTGGAAGATCGGCAATTGACATCGCACTCTGGGATATTCTTGGCCAAGCGAGCGGGCAGCCAATTTATCAACTGTTAGGAGGGCTCGTCCGAGACAAAATACCTGCGTATAATACCTGCGCGGGATACCAGTACACGAGGAAACGTCCAAAGGATGCACATCTGCCTGTCGATAATTGGGGGACTGGTAAAGCTGAGGGTCCTTATGAAGACTTAGAAGCCTTCTTGCAAAGAGCGGATGAATTGGCGCACAGCCTCCTTGAGGAAGGGTATATGGGAATGAAGATTTGGCCTTTTGACCCGTATGCACAAGCTTCTGGCGGACACATGATTACGTCCTCTGAGTTGAAGAGAGCCTTAGAACCATTCGAGAAAATCCGCAAAGCCGTGGGAGATAAAATTGAAATTATGGTTGAATTGCACTCTCAGTGGGATTTAAGGACAGCCAAGCATATTGCTAAGGCGCTAGAAGAATATAATCCCTTCTGGTATGAAGATCCGATTCGAATGGATAACGTTCAGGCTTTGCGCGAGTTTGCGTCAAGTACACGCGTTCCGACAGCAGCCAGCGAAACGCTTGGGACTCGCTTTGCATACCGAGATATTTTGGAAAGTCAGGCAGCTGGCGTAATTATATTTGATCCAACTTGGACTGGCGGAATTTCAGAGGGGAGACGTATTGCATCTTTCGCAGACACATATGAACTGCCTGTAGCTACTCATGATTGTGTGGGCCCGGTGTCATTTGTTGTGGATTCCCACCTTTCGATGGCAACGCCAAACGCGTTTATTCAAGAAGTTGTACGTGCGTTTTACAGCAGTTGGTATTCGGAATTAGTTACAGAGCTGCCGAAAGTCGAAAAAGGCTTTGTGTATCCTCTTCAAGCGCCGGGACTAGGTACGAAACTTAGGCCAGAGGTATTTAAACGGAGTGATGTTACGATTAAGACAAGCAAAGAAAGTGACTAGATCAGCATTGTTTTTCAAACAGGGAGGTCATGAAATGAAAGCACTCGTATGGACAAATCCTCGTGAATTTAAGCTCCAAGAAATCCCCATGCCAGAAGCCCAAAAAGGAGAAGTGGTATTAAAAACACGCTATGCAGGAATATGTGGTTCAGACCTTTCGGGCTATCTCGGTGAAAATAGCCTGCGTAAACCTCCTCTTATCATGGGACACGAATTTACCGGTGAAGTGGTTGAGACAGGGGAGGGTGTTACTGAGTTTAAGCCGGGTAATTTGGTTGTAGTTAATCCGCTGATTACTTGTGGGTGTTGTCGTATGTGCAAACAGGGCGACCAACAGAATTGTATTCATCGCAGTATTATTGGTATCCATCATCCAGGAGCTTTTGCAGAGTACGTTAAAGTTCCTGCAAGTTCGTGTTTCTTTGTTGATGATGAGGTTGCGGGCACACTTGTGGAACCGCTGGCTTGTGGTATCCGAGCTGCAGAAAGGGCAGGCGTATCCCTGGAAGATAATGTTGTTGTATTTGGCGCCGGAATTATAGGCCTTTTCTCTTTGAAAGCAGCAAGTCTCCAAGGAGCGGGTGAGCGTATCTTAATTGATACAAATGACGAACGGTTGGAACAAGGGAAGCTGTTTGGCGCTACGCACACACTGAATCCAAAACATGTGAATGCCATTGAGAAGGTGAAAGAAATTACGGGCGGATCGCTGCAAAAAGTCATCGATGCTGTCGGGCTTCCTTTGACACGGCAACAAGGAATTGAGATGGTTGAAAACGGCGGACGTATTGTATTTATTGGCCTTCATGAGGATGATACAGTTGTCCCAGGCAACGTAATTGTCAGGAAAGAGATAGAGATTGCAGGTTCGTTTAGTTACTCAGACAGAAATTTTGCACATGGGCTATCTCTAATTCAAAGAAAAGAAGTAGTTCCGGACAAATCTTGGTTGGATATTCGCCCGCTTGAACAAGGCAAACAATCTTTTGAGGAACAGATATTCGGACCCGCACAATACCCAAAAATTGTACTGTCTGTATAATAAACATGCGTTATGCAGTTGCTGTATGAATTTGGAATTCGTCCGCATTAAAAACTTTACGAAAATAGAAAGAAGCTCTTGACTTTTTCAAAA
>JAKADF010000113.1 GCA_021820805.1 Bacillota bacterium | reverse complement strand
AACTATTTATGTTTCTTCTTGACTCTATTTCTTCTACCATTCTATTTTGATCATGTTCTTCATTTTTCTGCTTCTGCAACCGGAACATATTTGACTATCACACCGCTCGTTATGACAGTTTGTGCACCGATTGCGGGTGCTTTGTCAGACAAAACTGGGCCTCGCCTCTTAACAACGTCAGGTATGCTTTTCAGTACTCTTGGACTTATTGTGTTTGGAATTATGGTGAAGATTCCACCTGCGGTTGGTGAGCACACGTTGCTTATTATTGGGCTCATCCTTGCCGGACTTGGAACGGGTACGTTTGCAGCGCCGAACAATTCGGCAATCATGGGTGCTGCGTCGCGGCCGAAACAAGGCGCAGCTTCTGGGACATTAGCCAGTTTTCGTTACATTGGGATGATGGCGGGGATTACTGTTGGCGGATCGCTGTTTGATATATTGATTCATTATTTCTCAGGTCAAGGATTTGGTGCAACACCAGCTTTTCTCAACGCATTTTCATTTGTGATGTGGGTTGGGGCTATTTTTGGAGGCGCAGGTATTATCTGCACCCTTGCGATGGAAAATGTAGAACGAGGCAGCTCTGCGTGAAAAGTCATCACAAATTAGGCTGGTTTATAAAATTGCCTATTGACAGACCGGGTTTAATGGAATATTGTAATAAAAACTCTAAACATGACAGCCGTGATGGAGAGAGTAAGTTCTTCCATTCAGTCAAGAGAGCCGGTGGATGGTGCAAACCGGACTGAAGGAAAACCGAAGTTCACTCCGGAGCCGCAAGGTGAACCCCCAGCTATAGATGGGTCAGTAGTCTTAGCCGGAAACGTACCAACGTTTTCGTTAAGAAAAGTAAGGTGAAAGGCGTTATGCCTTTTATTAGGGTGGTACCGCGAGTAAATCTCGTCCCTACAGGGATTGAGGTTTTTTTTATTTTTGAAATTCGTTAGCGAATGTGGATTGTATAAAATAGCAAAATAGCTGTGATGGAGAGAGTAAGCTTTTTTACTCAGTCAAGAGAGCCGGTGGTTGGTGGAAACCGGACTGACGAAAAAGCTGAAGTTCACTCTGGAGCTGCGAGGTGAACGCCCGATTGTAAATATGGGCCAGTAGTCTTAGCCGGAAACGTACCAACGTTTTCGTTAAGAAAAGTAAGGTGAAAGGCGTCATGCCTTTTATTAGGGTGGTACCGCGAGAAAACCTCGTCCCTGTATGGGATGGGGTTTTTCCTGTTTATACCGAATATTCGCACATCAGCGAGCCGGAGCTATAACAATAAGAGGAGGAGAAGAAATGATTATTCTCATGGAAAAGCGAGCTTTGCGTGAACAAGTTCAGAGCGTTGTTGCTTATGTTGAAAGGATGGGACTTATTGCCCACATTGCAGAAGACTCAGGGTATATCATCATCGGCGTCATTGGTGACAAAAGTGTTTTGTCAGAGAAAAAGATCACAAGCATGGTCGGAGTAGCTAAGGTTGTCACGGTTAAGCACCCATTCAAGCTTGCAAGCCGTGCGTTTCATCCAAAATCGACTGTTGTAAATATTGGAAATGTGGCTATTGGAGGGGATAAGCCGGTTGTGATTGCGGGACCTTGTGCGGTTGAAAGTCTAGATCAAATTCTAGAAGCTGCGCGAAAGGTGAAAGCTGCAGGTGCACATTTGTTACGAGGAGGAGCATTCAAACCGCGCAGTTCCCCGTATTCATTCCAAGGGCTTGAGGAAGAAGGGCTGAAACTCTTGGCAGAAGCGCGCAGACAAACGGGCCTCAGAATTGTTTCAGAGGTGTTGGATCCGATTAATTTATCAATGGTCTGCGACTATGTTGACGTTTTACAGGTCGGAGCACGGAATATGCAAAACTATCATCTGCTCAAGGAACTAGGAAAAACGAATAAACCTGTATTACTAAAGCGCGGGATGTCCGCGACGATTGAAGAGTGGCTCATGTCAGCTGAGTACATTTTGAGCGCTGGAAATCCAAATGTAATTCTCTGTGAACGCGGCATTCGAACATTTGAAAAATACACTCGAAACACCCTTGATCTCAATGCAGTTCCCGTCGTAAAGGATTTAAGTCATCTTCCAATCATCGTCGATCCAAGTCATGGCATCGGTGTTGCCCGCTATGTTTCGGCAATGAGCATGGCAGCCATTGCAGCAGGAGCAGATGGTTTAATCATTGAAGTTCACCCTAGACCGGAACGTGCCGTCTCAGATGGGCAGCAGTCGTTAACTCCGGAGCAGTTTGCAGACCTTATGAGTCATATTGAAGTGGAAGAACGGCGCGCAGTTGTGCAAGCCTGATACAGCATGAAATTCATGAAAGCACCATGAGAGCCTAAGGAACTTAAGAATCCTAAGGCTCTTAAGCTCCTTTATCACCTTAAGCACCAGTGGAGTTTTTTTGTTTCTGTTGCCAGATCGAGCATGCAATTGCCGACACATGGTACACTCATGAGGTGAGATTATACGAATACAGGAGTGTAATAAGTGTCGACAGAACACGAAAAGCAACAAGGAACACATGAGGAACGTCGTACGTTCGCAATTATTTCGCATCCAGACGCCGGGAAAACAACATTAACTGAAAAGCTGCTTTTGTTCGGTGGAGCTATTCGCGAAGCGGGTGCGGTTAAAGGCAAGAAGGCAAGACGCCATGCAACGTCCGATTGGATGGAGATTGAAAAGCAGAGAGGAATCTCTGTTACATCAACAGTTTTACAATTTTCATGGAAAAAACGACGGATTAATATCCTTGATACACCAGGTCACGAGGACTTCAGTGAAGACACGTATCGTACCCTGACAGCAGCAGACAGCGCTGTTATGCTGATTGACGCAGCAAAAGGGGTAGAACCTCAGACTATTAAATTATTTGAAGTATGCAGAATGCGCGGGATTCCTATTTTTACATTTATTAATAAACTTGACCGACAAGGGAAAGATCCGCTCGCATTGCTCGAAGAAATTGAAGCCGTTCTTGGCATCAGGTCGTGTCCGATGAATTGGCCAATTGGTATGGGTTCTGATTTCCGAGGTATTTACAACCGTGCGGATGCTCTTTTTGAACGCTTTACTGATCGCAGTGAGGATACAGTTAATATCCAAGCAGACAATATTGACGCTCCCGCTCTCAAAGAAGTCCTAGGTCCAGAATTACACGAACGGCTCAAGGAAGAAGTAATGCTTTTAGATATTGCAGGGGATCCGTTTGATTCTGAACTCGTCGCCAAAGGCAAGCTTACGCCCGTCTTCTTCGGCAGCGCCATCGCAAACTTTGGCGTTGAGACTTTCTTAAATCAATTTATTGAACTCGCACCAGCGCCTGGCTCACGCAAAACTGACCAGGGGGTTGTTTTGCCAACGGATGATTCGTTTTCGGGATTCGTGTTCAAAATTCAAGCGAACATGAATCCTGCTCACCGCGACAGGGTGGCATTTATCCGCATCTGCTCCGGTGAATTTAAACGTGGCATGAATGTGAACCATGTTCGTACAGGTAAAAAAATTAATCTATCCCAACCTCAGCAGTTCTTCGGACAAGGACGTGAAATCATCGATGAAGCATACCCTGGTGACATTATCGGCATTTTCGATCCAGGACAATTTCGTATTGGTGATACCATATGTGAATCGGGATCGTTCCATTTTGAAAGATTACCGCAATTCTCACCTGAGCATTTTGCCCGCGTTTACGTAAAAAGCACACTTAAGTACAAGCAGTTTCACAAGGGACTCGAACAGTTGTCAGAAGAAGGAGCAATTCAGGTGTTCCGGCAGTTTAATCGAACTGAGGACATGTTGCTCGGCGCAGTTGGACAACTTCAGTTTGAAGTCTTCCAATATCGCATGAGATCCGAATACGGGGCAGAGGTAGAACTCGTCAACTTACCATATTCACACGCACGATGGATTGAGTGGTCAGAGGATATCGGAAATCTCAACTATGACCGATATTCCAATATCATCGTTAAAGACAAGGACGACCGATTGGTCATGCTTTTCCAAGACGAATTTTCCATCCGCTGGGTCATCGATAAGAACCCAGGAGTACAGTTGCTTTCGATTTCTTATGGTGTGTAGTGTAGGGAAGATTTGAAGATTTGAAGATTTGAGTTAGGGCAGCGCGGGCGTGTGGCGTGAGCTGGGACTATGATAGCTAAACCTCGTTGGGCAAGGCGATGCCACCACAAGTGATAGGGCCCCTTTTGGCAGCTAAGCCCCAGCCAGGCGGGCCCACCGCAAAGTGATAGGGCCCCTTTTGGCAGCTAATAATCATCCTATCCTCCCCTAAGCCCCATCAAAGCCGTCCTCTGCCATCCCATGCCCCCGTGGTGCAAAACTGACATAAAACCCCGCATGCACGTTTCATTTGAGCTCCCTCAAATGAGGGCTTTCCTGACCACATCTCATTGATTTAAATCAATTACAGTTAATACACCGTGGTTAACAATGAAGGCGATCTCTCGTGAAAAATAATTCCAACCTTTCATCACAGGGATGTGAGTATAAATGATATTAGGTGTATTACGTGAAAAGGTAGAGGGAGAGTGTAGAGTTGCTCTTGTTCCCGATGCCGTTAGCCGGCTTGTGAAGGCCGGGCACTCCGTTTTGGTCCAGAGTGGTGCAGGTGAACGTGCACTGCTGCGTGATGAAGATTATCAGGCAGCTGGAGCGGAGATTAAACAAGATGCACTAAGCATTTTATGTAGTGCAGATGTCCTCTTCCTGGTGCAGGCTCAAAGCCTGAATAGCTCCGAAGATCAAGCCTCTTTACGGCCGGGAACGATTGTAATTGCCTTGTTTCAGCCTCTTACAGAAAGCGTCCACTATTTTGAATCCCTTGCAGCCAGAGGTGTAACAATTTTCAGCATGGATTCCATTCCCCGTATTAGCAGGGCGCAAAGCATGGATGTACTTTCCTCAATGAGTACCATTTCTGGGTACCGTGCGGTACTCATTGCCGCAGAACGCTTGGGCAAGTTTTTCCCGCTCCTTATGACAGCAGCTGGAACAATTCCTCCTGCAAAAGTTCTGGTGCTGGGCGCTGGTGTTGCTGGACTCCAAGCTATAGCTACTGCTCATCGGCTTGGCGCGATTGTGCAAGCTTTTGATACAAGACCCGTTGTGCGAGAACAAGTGGAAAGCCTGGGTGCGAGCTTTTTAACCTTGGATGTGAAATCTGAGCAGACGAAGGATGGGTACGCAACTGCGCTTTCAGATGATTTGCATAGTCGAGAATTGGATGCGCTAAGAGGACCAGTGGCTGGAGCAGATGTTGTGATTACTACAGCACTTATCCCAGGTAAGAGTGCGCCGGTGTTGGTCACACGGGATATGGTGGAGAGTATGCGCCCTGGGTCAGTTATTGTAGATTTGGCTGGTGAATCTGGGGGTAATTGCGAACTGAGCCAACCTGGTCAGACGATTGTGGCTCATGAAGTTACAATTGCAGCTCCTTTTAATGTTCCTTCACAGTTGCCGCTGCATGCAAGTCAGCTTTATGCACGTAATCTCATAACATTCTTCCAACATGCACTGACTCTCGGGCTGTCTGTTTCTGATGAATCGCGTTTGACGAATGTAGATTTGTCCGATGAAATCATGAAGCGCACTTGCCTGATTCATAATGGAGAAATTGTAGGCGAAGCATTGAAAAAACGCATGGCCGTTGCAGCGGAAAGGGGTTGATGTGATGCCAACTTCTCTACTTGTTGAACTGTACATTTTTGTGCTGGCTGTTTTTGTAGGCTTTCAGCTCATTTCTAAGGTGCCTTCCGTTTTGCATACGCCGCTGATGTCTGCGACAAACGCAATTCATGGCATCATTTTGGTTGGCGCTTTTACACTTGCCTCCTCGGTGCAAGGAACGTTGGCTGATGTAGTCAGCTTTTTGGCTGTCTTTTTGGCAACTTTGAACGTTGTGGGTGGATTCGTAGTAACTGACCGAATCCTTGGAATGTTTCACACCAAACGGTAAGTGGAGTGATGACATTGAGTAGTGCCACTCAGATTGCATATTTATTGACTTCTATATTTTTCATTCTCGGTGTTATGCGGTTGCGGTCTCCGGCTACTGCCAGATCAGGAAATCTATTATCAGCAGTTGGTATGGCCATTGCGCTAGTTACAGTACTCGTTACACACCACCATTTTTCATTTGTCGTGGTTGGGCTCGCGGTGCTTCTCGGGGTGTTAGTTGGAACAGTTTCAGCCTATAAAGTCAGAATGACCGCAATGCCGCAAATGGTCGCAATTTTCAACGGAATGGGCGGAGGCGCAGCGGCGCTTGTTGCAATTGGTGAGTGGATCCGTACGGCGTCGGCGGGCGGATCGTTTACGGTAACAACTTCTATCTCTTCACTGTTTAGCATTCTTATAGGTTCTATTAGTTTTACAGGCAGCGCAATTGCCTTCCTCAAGCTTCAGGAGTGGATTAGCGGTAGGCCGCTTGTTTACACAGGCCAGAAACTTTTGAATGGAATTCTGTTTGTTATAGCAATAATTCTAGCTATCTCCTTAATGGTCAGCGGGCCAAATGGCACTGCACTAATTTTCCTGCCATTTGTATTGCTCGCTCTCGCACTTGGCATCTTAGTAACGCTGCCGATTGGCGGAGCGGATATGCCTGTTGTTATCTCTCTGCTTAATGCATTTACAGGACTTGCCGCAGCAGCGACAGGTTTTCTTTTGAGCAGCAACGTGCTCATTATTGCAGGCGCTTTAGTTGGAGCGTCAGGAACTATATTAACAGAACTTATGAGCAAAGCTATGAATCGACCGATTTCGAATATATTTTTCGGGGCTTTTGGGCAAGTGGCGCTTAGTGAAGTTGCTGCAACATCAGATGGTGTCGTCCAGTCTGCAAGTGTTGAAGATGTGGCAATGCTGCTGACTTACGCAAGACGAGTCGTTATTGTCCCAGGATACGGGCTTGCAGTTGCGCGTGCGCAGCAAGAAGTCAGGCAGTTGGTAGATAAGCTGACCCCGAAAGGTGTCGACATCTTGTTTGGTATTCATCCAGTAGCAGGTCGAATGCCTGGACACATGAATGTTCTTTTAGCAGAGGCAAATGTTCCATACGACAAGTTGTACGAAATGGATGCCATTAATCCTGAGTTTCCGCAGACGGATGTGGTACTCGTCATTGGGGCGAACGATGTAACGAATCCCGCAGCACGTAATGAACCGTCTAGTCCTTTATACGGAATGCCGATTTTGAACGTAGACCAAGCACAACGAGTTATCGTTTTAAAACGCAGTATGAGTCCTGGCTTTGCGGGTGTGGATAATCCACTGTATACAAATCCCAAAACTAGCATGTTATTTGGGGATGCAAAAGCATCGTTAAGTCAACTCTTGCGAGCGCTTGACGATGTATGATGTATAGAAGTGTTTGACGGATAGAGAAGGAGTCAATTATGAACCCAGCTTGCCTATTGGCAGCTGGGTTTAACTGTTATGTTTTAATTTTTGTAAGCTTTGGTTCGTCGAGCAGTTTTGAGGCATTCGCTTAAACTGAATGCGCTCCGCACGAAAGTTTCTGGCTCTCTGCTTCTTTCGCCTCTTCTGCTGCTATTTGCTGATCTCTGCTTTGGCCTGTTAATTGTTTGTCGATCCGCCGCTTTGTTGCTTCGTATCGATATGGTTTTTTGCTACAGCTTGTTCGATTAGAG
Organism: Bacillota bacterium; assembly: GCA_021820805.1. The sequence goes on along the minus strand of JAKADF010000113.1, from coordinate 1,059 downwards.
TACTGATGAGACTGGTTGTGTCGCCTAGTGTAGCTTCGGCGAGTGAAATGAGAGAAGAGCCCTGGGCTGTGACAGCTTTTATTGCGTCTTCTTTGACGCTTTTTGCTAGCTCTGGGGTGAAGACTCCATTTTTTTTCGCGTCTGAAACGACGCGTTGGTTAAAATCTTGCACAACTGCTTCTGCGATGCTGGAAAGGCCGTCAATTACATGGTTTGCGATAACAGCTTGCCGAACACCCAGATGAGCATCAATTGTTGATTTTAATTTTGGAGCAAATGCACTAATGATTGCTCCTACGATAACAACGAGTAAACTAAGAACACTTTGCAGGATTTGGAGTTCCAATGAAGTCATGTTGTTATCACTCCCTAATCAAAGGTTCAACGAGGTTGCTTAAGTGCGATTTTTAGGCAGTTCATCGTTTGTTCTCCAACGATTCCATCAACTGAAACATGTGAAATTTGTTGAAAAGCTTTTACAGCCGCCCTTGTTGCTGGGCCAAATGTTCCGTCAACGGTTAAATGAATACCGAGAATTTGATTTAAATTTTTCTGTAGTTCCACTACCTCGCTTCCCACACTGCCCCTTTGTAACAATATGCTCACCTCATATTGCCTTACGGATGTTTTGTTTGTTTTTAAGTGGGTTTTTAAGTCTGTTTGTCCATTCGTGATTCTACTGCACAATATGAATGACGTTTCTTAAATGTGAAGCTAAATCGTCGGTGCAGTTTTGAACTTTAGGTGTTGTCCTTAGTCTCCGTGTCAAAACATGGGTGATTGGTACAAGATATAGGCCTTTACGGGCAGGGTTCGTGTCTCATAGATCTACAGCATATTAAAAGAGGAGGGATAATGTGTACGGAGCACTCGGAGGGTATACACAGTGGGCGGTAGTTTTCCTCATTATTTTTGTCCTGTTTATATTACTCGTGCCGGCAGCCGGTGGTGCCTATTAATTGCCTTGCGGACCTAAAAACTCCCTTATAAAGGGGGTGTACAAGTGGACAATTTCAAGAAGGAAATTCATAAGCTCGATATTGACGATTTTAAGGCAGG
>JAKADF010000112.1 GCA_021820805.1 Bacillota bacterium | reverse complement strand
TCGCGATCGTGATTGTATACACCCCCCGAAATCGGTAATTGATTATATCCTCTATGACCTTATGATGACCGTCTTTTGCAGTCGATACTCAACTTTTACGGAAGAAATGAAGGCTCCCCAACTAATTCCCCTTTAAGCAAAATCCGAAGGTCGTCAATATGTCGACGATCCGACAGTACGAGTAAGTGATCAGAAGCTTGCAGACGGGTAGCACCCCGAGGCACTATCACTTTATTGTCCCTTACAATTGCGTAACAGAGGGTATTTTGCGGGAATGAAATATCCACCATTTTTCTGTCTATTAAGCGAGATTCATCTGTAATTTCCACTGGCAGTATAACTGCATTTTCACGTGCAATAGCAACGAGTTCGAGCAATCCTTCTGAAGGCGACGGATCAAAAAGGTCAAGTTTTTTTGCAAAAGGTTTTACTGTTAATCCCTGAACGAGTGTGGATGCGATAACCACAAAGAAAACTGCATCCATCATCGTATTTGGAGTATAGCCTGGTGCGAGTATGGCAGTTAGAACGAGTACGATAGGAACTGCGCCGCGAAGTCCCGCCCATGACAAGAAATGCTTCTCTTTCCAAGTAAAACCCATACCGAGAGTTGATAACCAGACCGAAACTGGCCTAGCGATGAAAAGTACCCCAACTGCTAACCCTAAGCCTGGCAACAAAACCTGAACCAGCCTTCCGGGTACCAATTGAAGCCCAAGCACAACGAACATTAAGATGTGAACCGTCCAAGAGAGTCCTTCGTGAAAGCGCATGATGCTGTACCTGTGTTCAAGTCTCCGATTACCTATTACAACCGAGGCAGCGTAGACAGAAAGAAAACCACTCCCATGGAATAAAACTGCAATCGCATAAGACAAAATGGCAAATGCTAACGACAAGGTGGGATACAGGCCGCCTGTGTCCAACTTGATACGCTGGTTTGTAAAAGAACCTAAATATCCTGTACCTATTCCCACAGCCAAACCGACAAACATCTGTAAAGCAAAAGTACCGATAACGTACCAAGCGGCATGCCAAATTGGACCAATACCACTTACCGACCAATTAATCAAAACCAGTGTCAAAAAAAATGCCATCGGATCATTTGTACCTGATTCAACTTCAAGTACATTGACCAATCGTTTGCGAAGAGACTGTCCGCCGAGTATAGAAAAAACCGATGCTGCATCAGTAGAACTTACTGCAACCCCAAACAGAGCCGCTGGGTATACAGGCAGCCCTAACAGGAAGAATGCAAGAATAGACATAATGAGGGAACTAATCAATACACCTATAGTTGCTAACGAAAGAGCAGGAACCCACGCTTTACGAATGCTTGTTAATGAAGTATGCAAACCGCCCTCAAAGAGAATCAAAATAAGAGCAATATAGCCAACAGATTTTGCCGTTGAAAGCGGCACGTGCGGAGTTAATCCTAAACCCCCTTGGCCTAAAAAAACACCAATTGCAACGAACCCGATTAAAACAGGGAATCCTATCTTGCTCCCAACACGCGCCGACCATACACCGGCAAAGAGTATCACAGACAACAAGAGCAAAATCGATTCCACAGCATGCCCCCATTTCTTTTATCACGCTCATGCCAGCTCAAACATTAATCCATCTTTCCTTACTACAGTATCGTTAAGAAAGATTGCTTGTAATATTCATTACGCAGAAAATCGGCGTCCAGAATAACACTCACAGTTCGTTACTAAACACTCTCTTCGAAATGACTATCTTGGTCATCGGATTCAGAAAGCTCTGGAAGTAACAGTTCTGCATCAGATGTTGGCAATTCCTCCACTGTACGTAACTTTCGTTCAATAGTACGTGATTTCCTCGCAGCAGCGTCAATTGAATTGCTTGCTTCCCGAAGCTTCTTTTGTGTCTTTTGCAATAAATCTCCGAACGTTCCAAACTGTGTTTTGATAGCTCCAAGAAGTTCCCATACCTCACTTGATCGCTTTTGAATTGCAAGTGTTCGAAAGCCCATCTGCAAACTGTTTAAAAGAGCTGTTAATGTTGTAGGTCCAGAAATAATGACTCGATAATCCCGCTGGATTGACTCCATCAATCCTGAATTTCGGAGAACTTCCGCAAACAACCCCTCAATCGGCAAATACATAATTGCAAAATCGGTAGTATTCGGCGGGTCAATGTATTTGGTGGAGATGGACTTCGCCTCTGTCTTTATACGGTTGAATAAGGCTTTAGAAGCTTCATTGAACGCACCTGCATCTACGTTATCCTGTGCATCCAGCATTCGTTGGTAATCTTCAATCGGAAACTTACAATCAATTGGGAGGTAAACAATTTTTGCGGCATCTTCTTGTCCCGGAAGTTTAATGGCAAATTCAACACGATCACTAGACCCTTTTTTGGTCGTGGCATTCTTCTCATATTGTTCAGGCGACAGGAGTTGTTCAAGCAACATTTCTAACTGTACTTCACCAAACGTACCGCGAGTTTTCACATTGGTCAGGACTCTCTTAAGATCACCGACGCTTCCGGCAAGTGACTGCATTTCACCAAGTCCCTTATGTACAGCTTCAAGACGTTCACTGACTTGCTTAAACGATTCTGCAAGCCGTTTTTCTAGAGTGGCGTTCAGTTTTTCATCAACCGTTTGACGCATTTGCTCTAATTTCTTTGTATTATCTTCCTGCATTTTAGAAAGCCGTTCTTCCACAACGCTTCGCACCCGCTCGAGTTTTCTTTCGTTCATTTCGGTCAAAGTGGTTAACTGCAAAGAAAAAGCATCAAATAACGCCTTGTGCTGAGTGTTCTGTGTGGAGAAGCTTTGCGTTAAAACTTGCGAAATTTGAGTAAATTGACGGCTGAAATTGTTGGATAACTCCTCACGCGCAAGTTTCGATTGCTGCATGTCATCTTCACGAAGACGCTTAATCTCCGTTTGGAAAGATACAATTAAATCTTTTTTTATTTGTTCGAGTGCACGCAGAAACAATGGCGTGGAAGACCTTTTATTCATAAGTGATATTAGTATAATCACTTGAAAGACAGCAACAACGCCAAGTAATATATCGGTCATGCAATAACCTCCAGCGAGATCCTTTAATCTTTCCCACCTACTATTTTATAGAAAAAATTTGAGCACTAAACTGCAGATGGAAAAATGTTTGAAACCCTTAAATTTTATTATCAATTGTAACATGTCCAAATGGATATTGTATCCAGTCTTATTATATCTATGATATACTCGCCGTAATCTGGAGCAAATATGCTCGTCTGGATATACTCGCAGGTCAGCAAGGGAGATATTAGAATGCCGCCGTCACTCTCAACAAGCACAAGTGTAAAAGCCGAAAATATTTCGTTTTCAAAGCTGCTTAAATCACGGAGTTTTACAGCTCTGTGGCTTGGACAAACTTTTTCTCAATTTGGCGATGCAATTCTATGGGTTGCGCTTCCGCTTACCGTTTATTCGATGGGCCAATCTACTTTACAGATGGGTTTTGTCATGGGCCTTTTGATGTTGCCTCAAGTCTTGCTGCTACCGTTTACAGGAATTCTCGTAGACCGTGTATCTCGGTCTAAGGTTATGATGATTACTGACAGTTTCCGCTGCACACTTGTAATAGGGCTTTCAGTACTCGCGAAGGAACATCAGTTAACAGTTCCACTTCTCTATACATTTGTACTATTATTTGGCTCAATGGACGCCCTGTTTCAGCCAGCATACTCAGCAACTCGCGCAGAGGTATTTACACCTGATATTCGTAATAGAGCTAATGGACTTACACAAGTGAGTCAACAGGCCGCACGCCTGCTCGGGCCTGCTATCGGCGGTGCCGCCATCGGGCTTGCTACTGTAGCAGCAGGGTTTGCCATAGATGCACTGACACTTTTCGTTTCAGTCTCAAGCCTTGCTTTCCTCCACCTGGGTGCACCAGAGCGAACCTCATTAAAAACTTCGGGTGCCCTGCTCGGCTTTTTACACGAACTCACGGGCGGCTTTCAAGAACTGCGAAAACATCAGTGGTTATGGATCACGATTATCGCCTTCGCCTTCATCAACATTGCCAGCAGTGGAATTAGCACAATACTTTTGCCTTGGTTGATTAAAGTTCATCTTGGATTATCTGCGGCCCTTTATGGCCTAGTCAGCAGCGCATCAGGCATTGGAGCCATTGTGTGCGCATTAGTATACGGGCGACGAAAACAATGGCACAAGAGAGGATTGATTGCTTATGCAGGCGTAGCTGGCAGTGGGATTGCTGGGCTCGCCCTGGTATTCGTTCATTCACCATTTTTGCTAATGGTCGTTACAGCAGCATCTAGTGCTTGTATTATGATGTTCGGGTTAACTTGGGAAGGGAGCCTTCAAGAGTTGGTCGCAAAGGATGCATTTGGACGGGTTGCCAGCTTAGATATGTTTGGCTCTTTTGCACTTCTACCCGTTGGAAACATATTGACAGGCTGGTTAGCCATGAAAGTTGGAGGTATTGCAACAATTGCTCTTGATGCCATTTTCATCCTTTTAGTTACATTCGCTGTCCTAATGGTTCCATCGATACGGCAATTTGACTAACATTCCATAACGTAAGAATCCTCGTGCTAGAAAGTACATTCAAAGCATTATCGATGGATGAGGCTGTATCAAATAAAATATTTAAAAAAGCGTTTTATCTTACTAACGATTTGCTTACCAAGATGCAACGATACAAACCCAACCGCGATTACAATACAGAACGCTGCATTCCACCAAAACCATTCAATTAAAACACTGCGTAAAGTAAACGGGGTATGGGTAAGCAGGTTTGCGACCATATCAGTTATTATGAAAATGCTATTCCACATGATGAATTTTCTCATCACCTACCCCCCGTCCAAAAGCAGATTACCATCCTTAATCTATATCTATTGCAAACTTAAGCTGTTGTTGTCCTAAATGCGGATAAAATATCCTACAAGCCACCCATATTGAAGAGACAGCCATGATTACATTATGAATCCTATTAGAAGTCCTATTTATAAAAAAAGCGTCCTTTCGGACGCTAATAATGTTACTCGAGATCAACACTTTTTATTAATCCAAGCACATTACAAATCAACTACCTAAACAGACAAATCATTCAAATGCTCTTTCAGATAAAGATTTCTCTTCTTAATAAAGTTTAAAATCACTTCTGGTTCACCCTCAAACTTACGGAGATTTACAGAAACAACAGGATCCCGACTAACATATGGCCTAAGCAATCCATACAAACGTGTAACTTGAGGCTCAATATACTCTACTGTAAAAGTTGTCTCCAAAATCTCCTCTATAATTGTGCGATACATTTTTCGAAATTTGGGTACATCTAGAAGTCGAGCAGAGAGTGTATTATACCCTTCGATTGGAACATAATCGTGTGACAAACGCTTACCTCTTACGTCTCTCCCCCAAGTTGCATCATAATCCCATGGTATTATTCCATATCGTCCCGTTTGTTCATTTCGATAAAGTGCGTAATTTTGAATAAAAGCATCAAAATTTTGTGTACACACAACGCCTGCTAACCAATGTAGATATTCCTCTATATTTAACTGTTCCTGAATATACTCGCCAAAATCAGCACGTGAAACAGTATTCAGGCGAAGAATAAATTTACGCAGCAACTCTGTTTCACTTTCATCACCAAATTTTAACTCATATCCTGAATCTAATCTTTTTTTAACATCATCATGAATAGGGCTAATAAGCGAAAAGTTTGCATTGTCGTTGACTGCATAGTAAATACTTCTGCACATCAATCCTCTTTTTTGAAAAAATAACTCATCAACCGACTCCAACTGTAGATAAACTCCCTGTGATACCCCATTTATTTTTACGAGACAGTAAAAGCAATCTGGAGACAATACGCCAAGCTCGCGAAAAAAATCGAATGACAATTTAGAGCGCATTATAGACGGATCGTAATATTCAGCGTTTACATGAATTTCCCTTGCACAATGAAATGTGCGGGGCTGCTTAAAAATTACTCGGTATGACTTCTTTGGCAACTTTCTTATATGAGAGCCACGATATGCCAACTCAACAAAATAGCGTAATTTTCCTACTTTCAACTGGGCAGGGACAGTATCCTCACACCATATGTCACTGTTAAGTTCTTGCACATGATTTGGATGGATAAAAAAGGAGTATATTTCAACTTTATTAGGCGAGGACTCGGTCATCACTGTCACCCCTTTGTTACAAATCACCGTATAATATCGCGTTCATGGCAGGCAGCGAGGGAGCATTCCGACGGCATTTATCCATTTTTTCTTATGCCGGACCAAAACACACGCAATTTTAAAAACTTCATCGTATTGTATGTGAAAATCCACATCGTGAGGAGGCTTATGTTCTTAATTCGGTTTTTTAATGGTATTTGTAGCGTTCTTAGATTGATACAAACAAAGGAAGAGGTGCACAAATGAGCGTTACAACACAGGAAGAAATTCGCCATATTGTTGAAGAAGTTGTGGACCCAGAACTTAAAGAAATGTTTATGAGGCGGGATCCCGTTGAAAAAGATTTGAAGAAGTCCCACGGACACAAGTCTCACGGGCACAAGTCTCACGGGCATAAGTCTACTGGACACAAGTCTACTGGGCACAAGTCTTCTGGACACAAGTCTACCGGGCACAAGTCTTCTGGACACAAGTCTTCTGGACACAAGTCTTCTGGGCATAAGTCTTCTGGGCACAGGTCTTCTGGGCATAAGTCTTCTGGGCACAGGTCTACTGGGCATTAGTTTTAGGGCCATAAAGAAGAAATTCACCGTTAAATCGTTTGTACTTTTTGATGAATGACCCCCATCTTTCAGCCATACAATACCTATTACTGAAAATGGGGGAATTCCTTAAAAGGCAATGGCCATTGTACTCCTTCTTTGCTTTAACAGCCCACTTTGGAATGTTGACAGTATTCCTTTCTATAAATTCCAAATTAACTTATGGAGCACTTCCTTTTTTACAAACATCTCCGAAATATAGCCCTGTGAATTTATTTAATGATCAAGTTCCCCCATTCATATAACGCCAAAATGGATATCAACAAACTGGGTGGTATAACTACAAACGAAACTTTCATATAGTCAAGCCATGTAAAGCTCATTTGTTGCCGTACTATATGAAACCAAAGCAGTGAGGCTAAAGTTCCGATTGGGAGTAAAAGCGACCCGATATCGCTACCAAGAACATTTGCTAAATACGACAATTGTAAAACATGCGGGCTCAAATTCACACCAGTAAGTACAATTGTTCCTATCATTACTGATGGTAAATTGTTCATTAAGCAAGACATAACTGTGAGTAGTATTCCTGTAACCAAAAGCGAGGCCAACAGACCGTGTGATGCGCCAAACTGGACAATATCTTTGAACAACTCGGTACCACCTGACATATGGAACCCGTACACTACTGCGTACATACCAAAGGCAAAAACTACAATGTACCATGGTGCTTGGCGAATAATGCTAACAACACCAGTTGGCTGTCTAATCCCATAAAACAGCAATAGGCACAGCGCACCAGTAATGGCAATAAACTCTACCGGTATACCGAAATAAGCACCGATAAAAAATCCAATTCTAACTATAACAACGACTGAAATACCAAATATGAACAAAGGACGGTCAATCTTCGACTCTTCCTGAGTGGCTGTTTGCTCTTTATCCAAAGTTTTCTTTGGGAGTGGAGGCGGTGGACAAGGCTTTAAAGCTTCGTGCGGCACAGGCTTTGGGCCCCCAAGAGGGCCGGGTTTCAGGCCTCTAGGGGGTCCAGGCTTTGGGCCTTCGTGCAGCACATGCTTAGGGCCCTCATGAGGCACAAGCTTTGGCTTTCCAAGGGGTTCAGGCCTTGGAACTTCAAATGGCCCGCGTAGTGAACCCTCAATATAAAACTTTTCACTTGAAGTTTGATTTAAGAGTTTGATATCGTAATGCTCTGGTATGACCTTACGAAATAGGAGAAACAACAAATCACCACAAACGATAATACCAATTATTGATGGTACGAACATGAGTGCCGCATATGTATTCAAATTTAAACCTACAATACGAAGCGCTATTAAATTTGCCAAATTGCTTACGCCAATCGGTGCACTTGAAGCGGATGCGATTAGCGCCCCCCCAATCAAATACGGAAATGCTTCTTTTTTGTTGAACTGTAATCGACTCATAATTTGTAGGATAATTGGCGTCGTAATGAGAATACTTCCGTCATTATTGAAAAACATCGTCATAAGGAAACTAAGCAACAAAGTTAAAATGAACAGTTTTCTCCCGTTACCTCCTGCTTTTCTCGCAACCTGAATTGCTGCCCACCGGAAAAAGCCCGCTTTGTCCAAAACAGATGACATGATGATTGTCGATATAATCGTAATTGCTGCACCGGACACAGCATTTGATACTACTTTTAAATCAGATAAATTCACTATACCTAGTGCAAGAACTAATAGGGCTCCAACAATAGCAGGAATCGATTCATTTATTTTCCAAGGCCTCAACAGTATCGTCAACACGACGGCAATGAGTATGATTGACGACATGACCATAGCGAGACCTCCACATCTTTAAAGGAGTTGAGGGAATTCCTATTGCTCTAGTCCATAATTTTTTCGATTCAAATCATTGAATAAGCCTCACCTGTTCGTTAACGGGTTTGACAGCCAAAAAACTGGATATATAACTATAAAGTTAATCCAACAACATTACTGTCCCGAGTGAATGAACTTTCCGCCTTACG
>JAKADF010000111.1 GCA_021820805.1 Bacillota bacterium | reverse complement strand
TCTTCCGACAATTACAAAATAACGCCCCAGGAATGGGGCGTTTTTCTGGGCAAGTAACAGCGGTTTTTGTCGTATTTTGACGTAATGTATCCGTACCTGATATGCCTCCTCCAAGTTTAGATAGATTGACATGCTTAAATTGATATCGTTTCTTTGAATGCCCCGTTTTCGTATTTTATAGATTAAGCCTTTACTTCCGCCGCCTGCTCCGGATGTGCGAGCTGGCGGCTGAACGCTACAAACACCGCGTTCATAAGCAAAATAAACATGGTTACGAAAAATACACTCCGAATTCCGTATGCTGCTGCAACGCTTCCCCCAATTATTGGACCTATTAAGTTTCCAAGAAACAAAGCACTTGTATTAAACCCATATGCTGTAGCCTGAATTTCATAAGGGGCCATTTTCTTAACCAAAACGTTAAGTGATGGAATCATACCGCCAATAAACAGTCCCAAGAGGAATCGCCCAACAAGAAGCACGCCAATTGTTTCAGCGAGCGCCTGAGGGATAAAAGCTAATGATGCACATATAAGTGCAATAGTTAAAATCCGCTTTTGTCCAACGATATCGCCAAATCTGCCTAGTAACGGCGATCCGATTAAATTTGCCAGTCCCGTCGTTGCAACAACAAGTCCCGCTATTGTCTCAAGATGCGCGCCGTGATAAATGGTCTTTGTAAACACGGTTACAATTGGTTCAATGCTCATCATACCCGCTTGTGTGATAAATGAAGCCGCAAAAACAATATAGAGGGGTTTTAAGCGCAGAAAGCCAACTTTGCTTTTTTCTTTTGACTGTTTCTTCTTAGTTTTATCTTCTTTAACAAAAACAAGGACTACAATGCTCGCGATGAGCAGCATGGCGCCTGTAATGAAGAAAACGGTTCGAAATCCTACTGCTTCGGCAAGTGCCCCGCCTATAAGAGGGCCAATTAGAGAACCAGCAATGCCTCCTGTTTGCAAAATACCAAGCGCTCTTCCCGCTTCTTTTCCAGGTGTTACAGCAGCCTGCAACGAAACTGCCATCGCAATGAAACCAGAAAAAAAACCGTTGATGAACCTCAAAGCCAAGAGTTGCCATGCTGCACCAACAATACCCATTAAAGTTGTTACAACTCCCATGCCAAATCCGGCTCGAAGCAGCATTACTTTTCGTCCATGTTTGTCTGCAAATGCACCCCATATCGGTTGGAATATGAACGACGTAACAAATTGGATAGAGAACACCCAGCCAGACCATCTCTCAACATCCGCCAATTGATGAATACCAAGTTGTTCAATGTACAGCGGAAGAAATGGTATGACCAGGCTCATACCCGCCATGATACAAAAATTTGCAATCCATAGAATTACGAGCGTTCGTTTCCAACTCAAATGCAAATCCTCCCACAAGACTTAATCTCAAACACGTTTACCTGTTTACACTTAAAAATCCATTCGGATCGTAAAAATTTCGAATATCGGTTTCTTGCAAGTGTATTGCGCAATCCCCTCATGGTCAAGGAAGCATTTTAAAGCGAAAAGCGTATTTTTCCGCAAAATAAAGAGGAGGTCTCATCTCCTAGGAGTGAAACCTCCCCCGAATATACTGTTTAGATAGATTAGCCAAACTGCCAGATGATACGGCTTAAAGACCCAAAACGATAATCTCTGTGCAGTACCTTTGCAACAGGGTGCTTATCCGCAGCTCCCATTGCGATGAGGAGCGGAATAATATGCTCATTGCGCGGTGCAGCCTTCTTTGCATGTGGGGCCTTACTTACATACTCAAATAGGTCGTCCAAATTCCAGTCCGCAACTCGTTCAACAAGCCAATCATCAAATTCAACAGACCAATCTTTTGGTTCTTTAGCACCAAAATCCAACAGTTCAGGATTATGCACTGTTCCCCCGCTGCCGATGATTAAAATACCCTCTTCACGGAGCGGTTCAAGAGCTTGTCCGATTTCATATTGCTTTTTCAGCACCATATGGGTATTAATAGAAAGCATGACAACTGGTATGTCCGCCTCGGGATACATCTTTTGAAGCGGAATATAACAGGAACTGTCAAGCTTGCGCGTATAGTCGATAGTATTATATATCCCGTGTTCATCAAACAAGGCTTTTACGCGTTTTGTAAGTTCCAAATCCCCGCGAGCTGGATATTTGTTTTCGTAAAGCTCTTTCGGGAAACCGTTAAAGTCATGAAATAACTCAAACTGTTCGACTGCCGTTATGGTTTGAGCCGCGTACTCCCAGTGGGATGAAATAATGACAATACCACGCGGACGTTCAAATTGACTCGATAACTCAGTTAAAACTTTCGCGTAGCCACCCGTTTCTAAAACTAAAAGAGGTGTACCGTGTGCGATGAAAAGCGATGGAAGCATTTGTGTTCCTCCAATTCGTATTACGTATTACGAGCAACTATGTTGTAGTGTAAAGGAATATCCTCTATGCTTCCTGTGACAACAAGCACATTTAAGTTGAAATCCACGTAAATTAGCGAAATCAAGGATAAAAATCCCTTAACGATTTACACCAAACGCCTTCTCCAGTGCACTTTGGAACAAAGTTATTTTATTTTGGCACTCAGATTCATCGTTTCCCTTAACCGCGATATACGCTTTCAATTTCGGCTCGGTTCCAGATGGACGAATGGCCACCCAGGTACCATCCTCGTAGAAAAATTTAAGAACATCTGCTGTTGGAAGCAAAAGGGGTGTAACTGATTCTTTACCATTATGGCCAAATTCCGTACGTTTTCTTGCAACATAATCCTCAACCGCAGTCAGATCATTTTCTGCAAAGGTCAGCGGCTTGTCACGTAATTTTGCCATGATTCGATTCATTTGTTCCATACCGTCTGCACCTGGCAGCGTAGCACTCATGAGCGTTTCTCTGTGCCATCCAAATTTATCGAACAACGCCTCAAGTTTATCAATGAGGGTTCTGCCATTTGCTTGCTCATATGCCGCCATTTCCACGATTGCAAGCACAGTCTGCACCGCATCTTTATCTCTTACCACCTTGGATAGCAAGTATCCGTAACTCTCTTCATACCCAATTAAAAATGTATTCTCCCCTGACTCTTCACTCTGTGTTATCTGCTCGCCTATATACTTAAACCCCGTCAATGTGTCAAACGTTTTGACGCCGTAAGCTGCTGCAACTTCTCTTCCTAGTTCAGAAGTTACAATCGTTTTATACACAATTCCGTTATCCGGCAATTGATTTCGATGTTTCAAATCCGAGAGCACAAAATCCACAAGCAAAGATCCGACTTGATTTCCTGTAAAGAGTTTATACTCACCGTGTGCATCTCGTACGGCAATCCCAACACGGTCTGCATCTGGGTCTGTACCAAGCACAATATCTGCTTTCGTTTGCTTTGCCAATCGGATCGCGATATCAAGCGCCTCCGGCTCCTCCGGGTTCGGGCTCTTAACAGTTGGGAATTCTCCATCTGGTTCCATTTGTTCTGGGACATACAACACTTCTTCATATCCTGCCAAGCTTAATACCTGCTGCACAGGAACACTGCCAGTGCCATGAAGGGGTGTATAAACAATCCGCAGGGCACCTCTCGCCTCTTCAGATACATTTGCAAACTTAAGATCCTTTACAACGCGGTTAACATATGTCTCTCGAATCGATTTATCTACCCACTCAAAACGGCCATTTTGAATTGCATCATCTAATGCCATCGTTTGAACATCAAAGAGACTCGAACTATCTGCCATGAGGTTGCGAACTTGATTTGCCGCTTCCGGCAGAAGCTGCCCTCCATCTGCTCCATACACCTTATAGCCGTTATACTCGGGTGGATTGTGGCTTGCCGTAATCATCACACCAGCAGCTGCATGCAGGTGACGGACAGTAAAAGACAATTCAGGTGTTGGACATAGGTATGGAAATACGTACGCTTTTACTCCTTCTGCCGCCATAACAATTCCAGAAGCAACTGCAAATTCATAAGACATCCTTCTGCAGTCATAGCCAATAACAATACCGCGTCTAGATGACTCATCGCCTTGAAGTTTTACAAAACGCGCTAGGGCTTGTGATACACGTCGAATCGTATGTATATTCATTCGGTTTAGGCCGGCACCAATAATTCCGCGCATTCCGCCTGTACCAAACTCAAGCTCTCGACCGAATCTTTCCTCAATCTCTCGCTCATTATTTCGTATCGAAAGTAGCTCCTCAACCAAATCATGACCTCGGTTTTGGGAATTGTCTGAGGTAAGGCCCAGTTTCTCGGTTCCTTCGAGCTCCAAATATGCTAACCATTTCTTGTATTCTTCCGCTGCCCGCATCTAACCAACCCCTCCACGATGTGTCCATATGATTTTATTATACTGGACTTTGTGCATTCTATTATGGTCTGATTGAATGAGAGTATATAGAACGGGGGAATACAATTGACAGATAAAATGATTTCGGCGGAAAACCGCCGAAAAGCTGCCATTATTACGATGAGTGACGGTGCATCAGTTGGGTCGCGCATCGATAAAAGCGGTGAACTCCTCTCATCTCTTGCAATAGAATGCGGATTTGAGGTTACCATTCGAAAAGTGGTTCCAGATGATTTTGACACTATCGTCACCACACTAAAGGAACTTTGTGATACAAAGCAAGTTCATATCATTCTTACAACAGGCGGTACAGGGCTTGGGCCAAGGGATGTAACGCCAGAAGCAACACTCTCTGTTGTAGAGCGAACAATTCCCGGCATGGCTGAAGCGATGCGGGCAGAAGGTCTCAAAAAGACACCGATGGCTATGACCTCAAGGCAAACGGTAGGTGTCCGCCGGCATACTCTTATCGTGAACTTGCCAGGCAGTCCGAAAGCTGTTCAAGAAGGTTTTGCAGTTATCTCTCCAGTACTAAACCATGTCCTCGACTTGATTGAAGGTCATACAGAGCATAAAAAGTAGTGCGGACTTTGGGGCATTAGTGTTTTGGAGCATTAGGAGTTTAGAGACTTCTGCTAAATAAAAAAGTCGGATAGAGCCGATTAAAACGGCCTATTCGACAATTATGTTCGCATGATACCAGGAATATTGTTTTTATTTCCTTATTCTTTCTCATTATCGAAATCAGAACTGTATGCCTGCCCCATTTCCGTAGAGCGATTCGCTGCTGCCTTTAGCACATCATACACAGTATCAAGCAGGTGATTATTTTCAAACACGCTGAGTCCAGCGTGGGTTGTGCCTTTAGGAGATGTCACACGCTTCCTAAGTTCTTCAGGACTTAGGCCCCACTCTCCGAGGACTCTTGCAGTTCCAATCACAGTTTGTAAGAGCAGAGCCCGTGCCGTAAGCGCGTCAAATCCTAATCGAACAGCTGCTGCTTCCATCGCCTCAAGAAAATAACTGACGAAACCTGGACCGCTGCCGGAAAAGGCAGTCGCTGCGTCCATAAGGGATTCTGGTAAATCAACGACAATACCAACTTTGGACAACAAGAAGCGTACATACTCTGCATCTTCAGGACGAACCCCCGCACCGTATGCTACTGCTGTCGCACCAGCTTGGACTGCAACTGGCAAGTTCGGCATTGCGCGAATCACGGTTGCCATAGAATTCGTTTGGGTCTCGAGCCATTCAATCGGAATCCCAGCCGCAAAAGACAACAACACCTGCCCATGAAAGTAAGGTGCAATTTGTGAAAGTGCAACTTGTGCATCTGCCGGTTTTACTGCCAGAACAACTACTCTTGCATCACGAACAGCTTCTTTCGACTCAGCAATCTGTATGCCATATTCAAGGACAAGCCTCTGTGCCCGTTCGCGATTAGATCGATTCATCACATAGATGTTTCTCGGAGAGACCGCTTTTTGCGAAATTACGCCGCGAATAAATGCCTCAGCCATTGACCCGGCACCCATTAAAAACAAATTTTCATTCTGCAACAAGGCCCCTCCTGTTATCTAAATATTTTGGCCATCATACCTCTGCAGCCAAAATCGGTCAACCTTGAAATTTGCCTAAAAATCGTAGAGCCGATTTTACAAACTGGCTATGTACTGGATGTAGCAGAGACAGGGCTTCATCAACATCTGCCCACCGATATGCTCGAATTTCTGCATTTGGCAAAAACGTATCTTGTTTTACCAGCTTCCCCGCAACAGCAACATCGAATGTGTACTTTACATCGACTGCATCTACAACAGCAATCGGATGTATAACGCAATTTGCCTCTTCCAATACCTCTCTCTTTGCTGTCTCAAAAGGAGACTCACTCTTATCCTTCAATCCGCCAGGCAGACGCCACGAAGGTTTGTGGTATCGATGTTCAAGCAAGAGGAGCCTATCCGACTCATCAAACACGACTGCAACAACACCAATTGGATAAGTCGCTTTCAACATCCGAACAACAATCGAGCTAATGCTTCGCGGAAGGCATCTATATATAGAGACTGCTAACCGCTGAAATAACTGCTTATTCGTTCTCATGCGGTTAAAAATGCCGTTACAGTCTCAATTACCTCTGACTCCCAGGTATGACCATTAAATGTGTGATCTGCCCCTTCAATCAAATGGACGCTCGCATTTTCATTATACACTTCATCACGGTAACGCAATGAAACTGTATATGGGATAGTCATATCATTCGTACCGTGAATAAGAAGCACCGGCTTTTGAAATCGTTTAGCTCGTGTAAAGCCATCAATTGCCTGGATATCAATTGCAAAATTACGGCCAACTAAGTCTCCTGCTCTGTCAAAATACGGCATCGACATATCTGCTCCAACTTGTCTTACCATATTTGCTACAATCTCACTCATATTCCCTGCAGGCGCAAGCAAAACGAGTCTTTGAATTTCATCTGGTAAATCCCCTGCAACAGTGCCGGCAATCATTCCGCCTAAGCTTAGCCCGAGCAATGAGATTCTCGTTTGGTCGATCCGCTCGTGACTCTGAACATACTCCAATATGCGCTTTGCTTCCGCAATTTCGTTCGACACAGTCATATCTTCAAAGTTACCATCACTTTCACCGCTGCCTGAGAAATCAAATCGAAAACTCGAAATCCCTTTTGCCTCTAGCGCACGTGATATTTTCAAAAACATTCGATGAGGCTCTAATTTATCACCCGTAAAGCCGTGAAACAGAATAACTGCAGGTACTTTTTCCTCAGTTGAACCCTCACTCAATAAATCCGGAATGTGTTCCATCCCTCGTAATACAAAATCGCCAACCGACAATGATATCGAATTTTGCAATTTACAGCCCTCCAAGGTTCGACAATTTCCGAGGAAATGATTTTTTATTGATTTCATGTCAAGAAAGCTGACATAACCCGTTGACGATCATTTTAACATGCTCTTATCATACTATTAGTCAGAAACAAATAAAGGAGTGGACGATTTGGAAGCCCGGGATATATTGAATCTAATAGAGAAACATCAAATTGAAATGGTGGATTTTCGTATTGTCGATGTACCTGGTCGACAACATCATGTGACAATTCCTGCAGTTGAAGTTGATGAAGATATGTTGAACAATGGTATCGCATTTGATGGTTCAAGTATCCAAGGCTTCCGTGGCATCGAAGAAAGCGACATGGTTATGTGCCCAGTATTCGATACTGCCTATATCGATCCGTTTTTAAACGCCCCAACTCTCGGCATCAGCTGTAACGTATTTGAGCCAAATGGAACAAGATACGAACGGGATCCACGTTACATTGCTGAAAAAGCCGAAGAATATTTGAAGAATACTGGCCTTGCAACAGCAGCTTATTTTGGCCCAGAACTTGAGTTTTTCCTTTTTGACGATGTCCGCTTTGACAGCAGCGCACAAGGGTCATTCTACAGCATTGATTCTGAAGAAGCGATGTGGAACACGGGCCGCGGCGGCGAACCGAACCTCGCTTACAAAGTGAAAAATAAAGGTGGTTACTTCCCTCTCCCACCTACCGACACACAACAGGACATTCGTACCGAAATCGTTAAAGAATTGATGAATGCAGGCATCCGCGTCGAACGTCATCATCATGAAGTCGCGACAGCCGGCCAAGCTGAAATCAACTTCCGCTTTAGCACACTTACTAAAACAGCAGACATTACAATGCTTTACAAATATATTGTACGCCAAGTTGCTCGCCGCAATGGCAAAATCGCTACATTTATGCCAAAACCGATTTTAGGCGACAACGGATCCGGCATGCACGTCCACCAAAGCCTCTTCAACGGCGACACTCCTCTATTCTATGAAGAAGGCGGATATGGAAATATCAGCGATACAGCCAGATACTATATCGGCGGTATTTTGTCACACGCACCTGCAATCTTGGCATTCTCAAACCCAAGCACAAACTCCTACAAGCGATTGGTCCCAGGGTTCGAAGCACCAATCAACCTGGTTTACTCAAAAGGCAACAGAAGCGCAGCCGTCCGTGTTCCAGTCGCTGCAGTTTCACCAAAATCATGCCGTGTTGAATTCCGCACACCAGACGCAACTGCAAACCCATATCTCGCATTTGCAGCAATGCTCATGGCAGGACTTGATGGAATCAAGCGCAGACTGGATCCAATCGAACTCGGCTTCGGCCCAATCGACAAAAACATCTACGACCTTCCAGCTTCCGAGAAAGCACTCATCAAGAGCGTCCCAGGCTCATTCGAAGAAAGCTTGCTCGCACTCGAAGATGACTACGAATTCCTGCTCGAAGGCGGCGTATTCACAAAGGAATTCATCTACAACTGGATTAGCCTAAAACACGACACAGAAACCAACCCAATGAGCATGCGCCCACATCCATA